>JAYVRF010000122.1:0-6917 GCA_043756925.1 Arcicella sp.
GCTTCATAAATGCCATTGCCAAAGGTTTGCAAACACAATTTCATTTTTTGGGTAGAATAGTCCTTCAATCGTTTCATATAAAAATGAACTTTCGATAAACCCTGTTCAGAAACCATTTTTTGCAAAGCTAATTCACCATTCCGATTGGAAGCCAAAGCGGCATTCAAATCCGCTAAATTTTCTTCTAAAGCACGAGTAGGATACTTTGAATTAGTCAAAACTTCCTTAATTGCCTCCCAACGTATTTCGCCATGTTGAACTAAATACATCGGCGGAATTATTACGCCTTCTTCCGCCAAATTAGTGGAATAAGGAGGCATTGAAGCAGGACGAATTCCCCCAATTTCTGAATGATGACAACGATTGACAACGTAACCAATTAGTTGATTATCAGTAGAATATACCGAAGAAACGAGTGTAATATCGGGCAAATGTGAACCACCATATTTAGGATGATTGGTGATAACAACATCTCCCTTTTCGATTGGAATATATTTCAAAATACTTCTTACGCATACGCCTAAACTCCCTAAATGTACGGGAATATGGGGTGCATTGGCAATCAATTCTGCCTCCGCATCCAACAAAGCACAGGAGAAATCTAAACGTTCTTTTACATTAACCGAAAGAGCAGTTCGTTGCAATAAAACGCCCATATTCTCCGCAATCGACATGAAGCGATTGGTAAATAATTCTAATTGTGAGGCTTCATTTTCAATTATATTTGTAGTATTATTTACTTGATTATCAATCTTTTGAATAATCCCCGTGCCGTTTTCATCCAATATGAATTCCCAATTCTTTTCAATAACGGTGGTACTAAATCTATCCAACAATAGAGCGAAACCAGAAATTTTTGCTCCAATATTCAAACTTTCTTTTAAAAAAACAGGAACTGATTGATAAGAATTTTCAACATAAGATTGAATAAAATGGGATGGTTTTGGAATGTAATTTTCTAAATTTTCGGGTAACTGTTTTTCGTTTGAAACTTCATTTATTTTCTTACAACCAATTACTCTTAAACTTTCTACTTCAATTTCTTGATTTTCTACCCAATGCCCATAAATTCCAATATATTTTTCTTTAAATTTAGCTATAATTATCTCATAATCAGTCCATTCCAATTCAATACTTGAGTCTTGTCCTTTGAAACGGAGATAAATAAAATGATTTTTAAAGGCAATATTTTTTTTCAAAACCCCATCTTTTTCCAGTTTCTCCGTAACATCGCCTTCTAATTTCTGAATTTGCTCATCCATCTTTTCGGAATAATCGGTATCAAAAATCTTCAAAACCGAGGCTTCAGCAAATCGTTCAATATTAGCTTTTGAAATACCAAAAGCCGACAGAATTCCCGCATCTTTGGGTAATAAAATGGTCTTGATATTCAGCAAATCTGCCATTCCGCAAGCGTGCAATCCACCAGCCCCCCCGAAGGCAACAAGAGCGTAATCATCCGTTGAATATCCTTTGGTAATAGAAATTTTCCGAACGGTATCCGCCATTTTTTCATTGGCAATGGCTCGGAATCCTTCCAAAATTTCTTCCTTACTTATCTGATTATCAAAAGATTGCAGCATTTCATTCAATCTTTCTTCGGCTTTATTAATAAATACTGGAATTCCGAATTGAGAAGTATCAATCCTTCCTAAAAGTAAATTGACATCCGTAATGGTTAAAAGTCCACCCGCCCCATAACACGCAGGACCAGGCATTGCCCCAGCACTTTCTGGACCCACAGTAAGTTTGAAACCATCGTATCTACAAATTGACCCGCCGCCCGCAGCAACCGTTTCAATGGCTAAGGAGGGGCTAAATATTTGAGCATTGCCAATTTTTTGAGAAAATTGATATTCAAATTCTCCATCAAATCGGGCAACGTCCGTACTTGTTCCACCCATATCAAAAGCGATTACTTTCTGATAGTTAGCTTGTTGGGCAATATTGACTGCCCCTACAACACCCCCAGCTGGTCCAGAGAAAAGGCTGTCTTTGGGATAAAAATTTTCTGAACGAACCAAACTCCCCGCACTTGTCATTACTTGAATGGATTGATTGGGTAATTTGGCTTGAATATTTTGAAGATAATTGGAAATGATGGGCGATAAATAAGCATTGACCACCGTAGTTTCTGCTCGATTCAACAACTTAATTTGCTGACTTAGTTCAGTGGAAACATCAACAAATTTAAAATCTTTTTCAAGGATTGCTTTGAGTTGTTTTTCATGACTATCATTCCGATAAGCGTTTTTCAAACAAATTGCAATCGATTCAACCCCTTGATTTTTAAGAGATTGAATTAAATTTTCCGCCCCGTGGTTAATGTCTCCACCAACCACTTCATAGATTTTTACTCCGTAATTGGTATCCCCACCAACCACCCCACAGTATTTCATCTCCTTAATCACATTCCCCTCAAAATCAACCTGTTCATCCACTTCAACAACAACTTGATGCAGAGGTTCAGGACGAATAATATTCAACGCAAAAATATCTGGACGAGCCTGATTTCCAATGACTAAGAGGTCTTTGAATCCTTTGGTAACAAAAAAAGCCGTTTTTGCCCCCTTCATTTCTAAGAGTGCATTCGTTCCTTTAGTTGAACCAATCCGCATTGAAATAGAAGGGAAGTCTTGTGATAAAGTAGTCTCGGTAATTAATCGTGCTGCCAAAACTGGGGCTTCTTCATTGGAAGTCAATGCAAAACTAAATATGTGATTATCAATTGATTGAGGAATTGTTTTATCAATTTCAAGTATTGAATTTTCAACATCAAAAGCTACAACTTTGGCTGAAAAATTATTTCCCAAAAGCAAAAAATCATAGTTTTTAAGAATATCTTTTCTCAAAAACCATGATTGTTTCACTTTAAATGTTGTCTCAGAAATGAGTTCAATTACTTTTCCACGGATGGTACTGTTGGAAAGAATTTTACAGCGATATTCCACTCCAAAATTATCCGTTGCCATACAATCCGTAAAAGTCCCCCCCGTGTCTATTGAAATTTGAAAAGATTTAATCATTTTACTGTAGCTCGAAGTGGCACTTCAAAACCCTCTTTTTGATGCTCAAAGTGCCACTTCGAGTTACAGTAATTATAAATCAATATGCACATTCAACCACTCTTCGTCAAACCTTGCTCCAAACTTTTTATAAAAGTTGATAGCGGGTTCGTTCCAGTCCAAAACCTGCCACATCAGTCCCGTACAGTCAGTTTTTCGTGCTTGCTCAATGGTTGCTTCTAATAGTTTTTCTCCCAAACCTTGTCCTCGCATGGTTTCAGAAACGATTAAATCCTCCAAATAAAGTCGTTTGCCTTTCCATGTAGAGTATCGAAAATAATACAGTGCCATCCCTACCACTGTTCCATCCACTTCGGAAATTATAGCTCCAAAAATTGGATTCTCTCCAAAGCCATCTGCATACATTTGTTCGATGGTATTGGTTACTTGCTCAGGGGCATTTTCATACAAAGCCAATTCTTTGACTAACTCAAACATGGCTGGCACGTCTTCACGTACACTTTCTCGGATAATTATTGACATTGCTAAAAGTTATAAATTACTTCACTATTTAATCCCAAAAATATGAAATTGTTTTCTTCCATTCGTTTAATTACCTCGTGAGAATTTATTTTGGAATGTTTAATCCCTTCATAATACCCTGTAATGTAGTTTTTTAGGGATTTCACTTTCTTGGGACGGTCGTCTCGCTCAATACCACCCATGAACTCAATAAAATCGTTAAAATCATTTAAAATTTCCATAGACTTTCAATTTTCAGTTATCTGTTAATAAATTCAGTTATCTGTTTTAATTGATAGTGGTTAATTTTAGAGGTGAGGTTTGAGTAAAAATCTTATGCCTTAATCTCATTGCTCAAACCTCATCTCTCACATCTTACTCATTATTCACATATCCTTCCCATTTCTCCATTACCTGCACCATTTCAACGGGAAGTTCGGTGTCAAATTGCATAAATTCACCCGTTTTTGGATGGATAAATCCCAATGACTTGGCGTGTAAAGCCTGTCTGGGACATATTTTAAAGCAATTTTCTACAAATTTTTCGTATTTAGAAAAAACCGTACCTCGAAGCACTTTGTTTCCGCCATACGTTTCATCGTTGAAAAGTGTATTACCAATCGACTTCAAATGCACCCTAATCTGATGTGTTCTACCCGTTTCTAAATTACACTGAACCAAAGAAACATAGCGAATTTTTCTTAAAACTTTGTAATGCGTAACCGCCTCTTTTCCTTGTGAACCATCAGGAAAAATTGCCATAATTTTACGGTCTTTCAAACTTCTGCCGATATTTCCCTCAATTGTTCCTTCATCTTGTTTAGGTTCGCCCCAAACCAAAGCAGCATAAGTTCTTTCAATGGAATGGTCGAAGAACTGTTTTGCCAAATGCGTCATGGCTTGGTCAGTTTTGGCAACCACCAGCAATCCAGAAGTATCTTTATCAATACGATGTACCAAACCTGGACGAATTTCACCATTACGATGCGTTGGTAAATTCTGAAAATGATAGACCAAAGCATTCACCAAAGTACCATCCCAATTGCCGTGGGCGGGATGTACAACCATTCCCGCAGGTTTATTTACGACCAATAATTCATCGTCTTCATAAACAATAGCCAAAGGAATATTTTGCGGAATAATCTCAGTATCACGGGGTGGCTCATCCATAGAAACCGTAATGACATCCAAAGGTTTAACTTTATAATTTGCCTTTACTACTTCGTCATTCACCGTTACAAAACCAGATTCGATACCATCTTGAATTTTATTTCTACTGGCATTGGCAATTTTGGTCATCAAAAACTTATCAATCCTGAGTGCCGTTTGCCCTTTATCCGCCACAAAACGATGTCTTTCATATAATCCATCAATTCCTTCATCCTCTCCTTCTAATTGTTGCATATTGTTGTTATATTGCTCAATAATAACCAAATTGGCTATCGAATTTTAATTATTTTATACATTTTGTTTACTGTAATAACATTCTCTCATTACTAATCAGACTCAAATTTAAAAAAATATTATCATGTTTCAACTTTCACCTTCACCATTAGAATTAATTGAAGACCCCATTTTAAGTAAATTTAATGTTAAACTCTACATCAAACGTGATGATTTAATACATCCCGACATTACTGGCAATAAATGGAGGAAACTAAAATATAATCTTATCGCCGCCCGTGAACAAGGATTTGATACTTTGTTAACCTTTGGCGGTGCCTATTCAAATCATATTGCGGCAACGGCTGTAGCTGGCAAAACTTTTAATTTTAAAACTATTGGTCTTATCCGTGGACAAGAACTTACACCAACGTCAAACCGTACTTTGATGTACGCCAAACTCAACGGAATGGACTTGATTTTTTTGCCCAGATTAGATTATGGTTATAAAGATAGGCTTACTCGTGAATATAAAAAAGACCATTACGTTCTGCCCGAAGGTGGCACTAATCTATTTGCTATCACGGGAGTAGTGGAAATGGTTGATGAAATTTACGATGAAATTACTCCCGATTATATTTGTTGTGCCGTTGGAACTGGTGGTACTTTGGCAGGGATTGTCAATGGTTTGAAAGGTAATACAAAAGCCATTGGAATTTTGGTTTTGAAGGATGATATACGAAATTTAGTTTGGAAAGCCGTTGCTAAATTAATTCCAGAAAATGCCAAATTTGATTTAATAAAAGACGATTATCATTTCGGAAATTACGGTAAAACCACGCCTGAACTAATTGATTTTATTAAAGAATTTGAGAATAGAAATCCAACTATTCAATTAGAACAAGTCTATACTGGCAAAATGATGTTTGGGATTTATGACATGATTCAAAAGGGTAAATTTAAAGAAAACTCAACTATTGTGGTTGTTCATACGGGTGGAATGCAAGGGCGTTCGGATGAGTTGGATAAATAATTATTAAATTTGAAAATATAAAAAAGGTGAACAAAGCACAATTTTATTGTGCTTTGTTCACCTTTCATCTTACAAAGAAATTTACCCTACTGAACCTTCCAAGGAAACCGCTAAGAGTTTTTGAGCCTCCACCGCAAATTCCATAGGTAATTGGTTCAAAACTTCTTTGGCATAACCGTTCACAATTAAGGCAACGGCTGCCTCTGTTGAAATTCCTCTTTGATTACAATAAAACAATTGGTCTTCACCAATTTTTGAAGTCGTTGCTTCATGTTCTACGGTAGCGGTTTTATTTCTAACTTCTATATACGGGAACGTATGAGCTCCACAGCGGTCGCCCATCAAAAGGGAATCGCATTGGGAAAAATTACGAGCATTATCGGCGTGTCTCATCACTTCCACCAAACCTCTATATGAATTATGCGAGCGTCCTGCCGATATACCTTTTGATACAATTCTTGACTTGGTATTTTTACCAATATGAATCATTTTCGTACCCGTATCGGCTTGTTGCATATTGTTGGTAACGGCAACAGAATAAAACTCCCCAATTGAATTATCCCCTTTCAAGATAACTGAGGGGTATTTCCAAGTAATTGCGGAACCTGTTTCAACCTGTGTCCAAGATATTTTTGAATTATCGCCATCACATATTCCTCGTTTGGTTACGAAGTTATAAATTCCCCCTTTCCCTTCTTTATCACCAGGATACCAGTTCTGAACGGTTGAGTATTTGACTTCTGCACCCGCATGAGCAAAAATCTCAACGGTGGCGGCATGAAGCTGGTTTTCATCACGCATTGGTGCGGTACAACCTTCCAAATAACTTACATAAGACCCTTCATCCGCCACAATCAGTGTACGTTCAAACTGTCCAGTGTTAGCCGCATTTATTCTGAAATAAGTGGATAATTCCATCGGGCAACGAACACCTTTTGGGATATAGCAAAACGAACCATCTGAGAAAACCGCCC
>JAYVRF010000123.1:0-25837 GCA_043756925.1 Arcicella sp.
AAATGAAAAAATTCTTTGCATTCGCATTAGTAGCTTCAATGATGTCATTAGCTGCTTGTTCTGAGAAAAAAACTGAAAGTACTGTTGATTCTACAATTGTATCTGTTGATACTACCGTAGTTGTTGATACTACAATGGTTGTTGATACTACAATGGCTGTTGATACTACTAAGAAGTAATATCAATCCTTTATAGTTTCTTTCGAAAGAACCCAAGAGAGTCTTGACTAAGTCAAGACTTTTTTTTGTGCCTTATAGTTTCAAATCAACGAGGTTTTTCATGTTTTAGTTATCTTTGTTTAAATCCATTTTAGAAAATGCAGGATAAAAAATCTCGAAATTATTGGTGGATTAATGTTAATCCCCGCATCTGGTCGATTGATTCATTCAAAATCAATCAGATTCAGTATTATACCTCTTACAATGAGTTCGGAAATAAGCGTCGGATTTACAAAAATTTTGAGTTAGTACAAGCGGGTGATATGGTTGTGGGTTATGAATCTACGCCCGTGAAGCAAGTGAAAGCTATTTTTGAGATAACTGAGCCTTTACACCGTGATACAAAATTGGGAGAAGTGATTTCTTTTAAAATAAAGGAGAAATTTCCAGAACCAATTGATTGGTTGGAATTAAAATCTTTACATTTTTTCAAGGATTCTGAAATATTAAAGAATAATCAAGGTAGTTTATTCAAGTTAACCGAGGAGGAATTCGAGGCGATTCAAGCCATGATTGATGCACAGAAAGAGGCTTTGCAAAGTGAAGACATTCTGATTCCTTATGAGCGAAAAGATGCTTTGAAAGACTTATTTATTGAGGAGGATAAGTTTGATGAAATAATTGACACGCTTCGATATAAAAAAAATGTAATTCTTCAAGGTCCTCCTGGGGTTGGCAAAACTTTCATTGCAAAACGATTAGCTTATACGCAAATAGGCACGCAAGATGATTCCAGAATCAAGATGGTACAGTTTCATCAGTCGTACAGTTATGAGGATTTTATTCAAGGATTACGTCCAGATGATTCGGGTGGATTTAAGTTGAAAAATGGCGTTTTCTACGAATTTTGCCGACAAGCTCAACGCAATTCTGGGATTGACCATTTCTTTATTATTGACGAAATTAATCGGGGTAATTTGAGTAAAATCTTCGGAGAATTACTCCTTTTAATAGAATCCGACAAGCGTGGACGAGCCAACGAAATGGCTTTAACCTACGGAGATAAAGATTCAGAACCTTTTTATGTACCTGATAATCTGCACATTATCGGAACAATGAACACCGCAGACCGTTCATTAGCCATGATTGATTATGCGTTCAGAAGACGGTTTGCCTTCATTTCTCTCAAACCATTATTTAACGAAAAATTTGCTGATTTTTTACTGACAAAAGGTATTGAAAAATCGTTTTCTGAAAAAATCGTGAATCGAATTACAAAATTGAACGAAGTGATTACCAACGATAAAAATCTTCAAAAAGGTTTTCAAATTGGGCATAGTTATTTTTCAAATTTTACGGAAGGTGATAATGTTTTAAAATGGTATAATCGCATCATAAATTTGGAAATTGCTCCGCTTTTGGAGGAATATTGGTTTGATAATGAGGAGAAGGCGAAGAAAGAGATTTTGAAATTATTAGCGTTATGATTCCCATCAAAAATATCTATTACCTCCTCTCCTACGCTTGGAACAAGTTGGAGGAAAGCGAGTTGGTGGATGTCTCTGCCGAAGATGAATCTGACTTATTGAATCTTTTGGGAAGGGTACTTTTGAATGGAACAAAAACACTTTTAAAACGGGGGGTTGACAGGCAATATATTACTGAAAATGAAGTATATCAAGGTTTAAAAGGGAAAGTAAATGTTACAGATTCATTACGCAAAAATTTATTTCCAAAAGGGCTTTCTGTTTGTGAATTTGATGAACTTTCGGCGGATGTTTTACCAAATCAGATTCTGAAAACTACGCTGTTAAATCTGACTAAAATATCAAGTCTTTCTCCTATTTTAAGACAAGTAATCAGAACAATTATCTATCGTTTGCATGAAGTGAATTATATTGTTTTAACGGATACTATTTTTCATCAAGTTCAAATTAATCGGAATAGTTCATTCTATGCTTTCTTGTTGAATATCAGCGAGTTAATTTATCAAAATCTTTTAATTAATGAAGAAACTGGTAATTATCAATTCAAAGATTTCTGGAAAGATGAGCGACAAATGGCGAGACTTTTTGAGGAATTTATCCGTAATTTCTATAAAATAGAAGTTCCCGAAGCAACGGTTTTTAGAGAAGATTTGCATTGGAAAATGGCTGGAGAAACGCATCAATTTTTACCCAAAATGCAAACCGATGTTTCCATTAAAATTAATGACCGAAAACTGATTATTGATGCTAAATATTACAAGGAAACTTTACAGAAATATTACGATTCAGAGAAAATTCATTCACAACATTTATATCAACTATTTGCGTACTTAAAAAATCAAGAAAACACTGAAGCGGAAGGCATTTTAATATATCCAACGGTTCAAAAATCTTTAAGCCTCGTGTATTCACACGAAGGGCATAAAATTAGAATTGAAACCTTGAATTTGAATCAGGATTGGCGTGGGGTAAAATCGGATTTGTTAAGAGTTATTTCGTAAATATCTTAGCTTAAATATTTGAAGGTAAATTTAGTCGAAAATTATAAAGTTTACGGCAAGACAAAAATATATAATTTTCATGTTAAATTTCTTTTTACTTTTGTTCTATATATTTATAAGACAATGACACAAACAGTTGATATACAACAAGTTATAATTCAAGGAATAAAAGACTTACCGCAACAATATTTGGATGAAGTAGCGGATTTTGTTCTTTTTCTTCGTGAAAAAAGAATCAAGCAACAAATTCCACCAAATGATGAGAATCAAGAACGCAAAGAAGCAATGTTGCGAATGATTAGAGATGCTAAACATAATGCACCTAAAATAGATCCTTCAATAGATATAAGGGCTTTAATTGACCAAACTCACGACCGTGAAATATGATTTACTTTGATGCAGACGTTTTGGTTCATTTCTTTTATAATCAAGACGAAACAAAACATTTTGATTCGATAAAACTAATTGAAAAATGTATGAATGATAACACTTTTGCTGTGTCTTGGCTTAATATTCAAGAAACAGGGTTTGTCTTGTCTAAACTCAAACAATCCAATCAATTTATAACTCAAAAGTTAAATGATTTAATAACTTTTAATCCTTTAAACTACAATAAAGCAACTTTTATAAGAGCTATTGAATTAGCTGATCAAATCGGTTTTAACGATTTTAATGATTGCATTCATACTGCGATTGCCGAAGAATTTTGTACAGAACTTTATACTTACAATTCTCGTGATTTTGGCAGAATTCAACCACTTACTTTCTTAACAGTACATATTTTATAACTTTATCGAATTCTCCTAAATCTCAACCACAAAAACCTTGTTTTTAACCGTAAATAAATACGATTTTTTGTCATTGTTTACAAAGATATTTACAATATTCGTTTGGTCGTCAAAGCTATCCATCAACATACTATTTTGAATTTCTGAGCCTTTAATGGCCTTATTCACAGGCATTTCCAAATATATCCAAGTCGCATCTCCTTCCTTTTCTTTTCCTACATACTGATAAATTAACTTCTGATTTTTGGGCATTGTTACCATAAAATGTTTACGAACGTATTGGTCAATAAACGAGTCGTTTTTGTCTGTATTTTCAATGACAAATTTCTTATTTTGATTATTGGCAGAAAGCGTTTTTTCTAAATCATCAGTGAAAACTCTGAGGCTTATTTCAAAGGATTTTCCCTTCGAGTTATAACGCATTTCGGTGATGCTGGTGTGGAATGCGTGCGTGTTTAGGAGAAGGGACTTAGGAGGAAGTAGAAAGGACGTTTGCAGGATAAAAGCTATCCCTAAAACCAAAAACCTGCAAGTGTTTTTTAGACTCGCAGGTTTTGTTGATTGTGTATTTTTGATTATATTTTTCATAATATCCGATGTAAAAACATCGGGTTACAGGTTACTTGAAAATCTTAAAAATATCGTTTCCAAAGGCAAAAACCATTAATCCCAAAAGAATAAATGTTCCTATTTGTTGAGCTACTTCTTGGACTCTAACCGATGGTGTTTTGCCTGTAATCATCTCCCAAATCAAGAAAATGGCGTGTCCACCGTCTAAGGCTGGAATTGGTAGTGCATTCATAAAGGCCAATGACATGGATAGCAAACCCGTTAAAAACCAAAACTTGCCCCAATCCCAAACTCCACCAAATATTTTTGCAATTCCAATGGGTCCACTGACTGCATTTGAAGCGGAAACATCACCTTTGAAAATCTTTTTAAAACCCTTTAAATTTGTACCGATAACAGTAAATGCTTCCACAAAACCTGCATTAAATGATTCTCCAAGTGTATAATCTTCGTGCGTAAGTTTCAACAACGGATTCATGATAAAACCGACCGTTCCATCTTTTGAAACGTCCATTTTTAACGTATCAATTGTTCCTTTTCTATCAACAATAGCGGTTACTTTCCTCTCTTTATTTTCGTCTAAAATAGCCTTGAATTCTTGATAAAATTTGACTGGTTTCCCGTTAATATTCACAAATTTGTCACCTGCCTGTAAACCTGCACGATATGCTCCTCCGCCGCCTTCGGTTTTAGATATTTCTTTTACTTCAAAAGGCAATCCTTCTTGAATAAATTCCCCTTTTTTACCATTCGCTAATTTATCTAAAAATCCCGAAGGAAGAACAACATCTTTTCTTTCTCCATTGCGTTCGATGGTATATCTTGCCTCATCTTCCATGATGAGTTGAGGAACTTCATCAAAACGAACTGGCACTTTTCCGTTCACTTCCAAAACTTTGTCTCCCGATTTAAAACCTACTTCTTGGGCTAATTTACCCGCATAAATCCCTTGCTTATTTACTTCTGAAAGTGTTATAAAGTTGTTTCCAGAGTTATATCTAATTCCCCAAAATATCAAAACACCCAAGATTAGATTCACGATAATTCCCCCCAACATTACGATTAGACGTTGCCAAGCGGGTTTTCCTCTAAATTCCCAAGGTTCTGGCGTGGCTGCCAATTTTGAAGCATCTTGTGTTTCGTCAATCATTCCTGCAATTGAAACGTAGCCACCCAAAGGAAACCAACCGATGCCGTATTCTGTATCACCAACTTTCTTTTTGAAGAGTGAGAAATTCAAGAGTGTGGGAACTGGGAAGAGGAAATCGAAGAAAAGATAAAACTTATCTACTCGCATCTTGAACCACTTGGCAGTGATATAATGCCCAAATTCGTGTAAACTAACTAAAATTGACAGTGCTAAAATCAACTGTCCCGCCATTACTAAACCTTCCATTATTTTCAGTTATCAGTTACCAGTAAACAGTTTATAAATCGGTAACGTGTATTGTTATTTTTAATATTGATTGTGACTAATTTTTACAATAATCCCCTCGCAAATCGTCTTGTCTCCGCATCCGTCTGCACGTAATCATCAATGCTTGGCTGTTGGATAAACGATACTTTGGTCATACAAGTTTCAATGAAATCTGACATTGCCAAGAAACCAATTTTGTCTTGCAGAAATGCCTCAACCGCAATTTCGTTGGCAGCGTTCATAATACAAGGTAGATTTCCGCCTTTTGCCATTGCATCAAAAGCTAATTGCAAGTTACGAAATGTTTTGGTATCGGGCTGTTCAAATGTGAGGGACGGATATTTTGTGAAATCAAAACGTGGAAAATCTGATTTTAGTCTGTTCGGGAAATTCAACGCATATTGTATCGGTAATTTCATATCGGGCAGTCCCATTTGTGCTTTCATCGAACCGTCTTGAAACTGAACCAAAGAATGAACAATGGATTGCGGATGCACAACTACCTCAATCTGAGAGGCTTTTACACCAAAAAGCCATTTTGCTTCAATCACTTCTAACCCTTTATTCATCAAACTGGCGGAGTCAACCGTGATTTTTGCACCCATTACCCAATTAGGATGTTTGAGGGCTTGGACTTTGGTAACTTGTTCTAAATCAGCTCGATGCTTTCCCCTGAAAGGTCCGCCCGAAGCCGTCAAAATGATTTTTTCAATGGGGTTATGAAATTCACCCACTAAGCACTGAAAAATTGCCGAATGTTCCGAATCAACGGGATAAATATTTACGCCTTTTTCTTGGGCAAGTTTGGTGATAATTTCACCCGCAACCACCAGCGTTTCTTTGTTGGCAAGGGCGATGTGTTTACCCGCCTCAATGGCTTTAATGGTTGGTAAAAGTCCTGCATAACCCACCATCGAAGTCAACACAATATCGACAGAATCCATCTGTACGACTTCCTCAACGGCTTTCATACCTGCATAAACCTTCACGTTTGTATGAGAAAGGGCAGTGGAAACTCTGTCATAAAGATTTTCGTTGGTGATAACGACACAATTTGGATTAAACTTAATACTTTGTTCAATTAACAAATCAGCGTTGTTTTGGGCAGTTAGGATTTCGACTTCAAAACTATCTGAATTCGCTTCGATAACCTCTAAAGCCTGCGTACCAATCGAACCCGTTGAACCAAGAATGGCTATTTTTCTTTTTTGCATAATGACCAGCTTTGAGCCGTGAACTTTGAGCTATAAACTGTATTAAAATATTTGGTTTTAGATTAAATTGAGACTCACATCTCACAGAATTCGTCCTTTTAAAGGACGGCTTCTGTATTTGCCAACCCAAAATCCCTAAATTATATTTGTTCTTTTCTATCAAATAAAATCTGTAAATTTTTCTCGTAAATGCCTCCTGCATCAATTCTGGTGATGTTTTCCATCGCAATCATGATGTGTCGCCTGTCCAAAGTGGCACGAGTACCAAAGGAATCCAAAATCAGCGTTTCATCGTCCAAATCTTCCACCTGTCCGATTAAGCAAATATTGCTGTCAATATCTTGTACATAAACCGTTATATGATTAAAATCTTTTGAAACAGATTTCACAATCGTTTCCATTGATTCTAAGTTAATGTGCTGAATTTCAAGCTCATAATCTTTTTTATAGATCAATTTAAAGGTACTTTCAATGTCATTCCCTCCCCAATTTATGCGGGTAATATCGTCTCTTCTCAACACAGAAATACCATCAAAAAGGCTTTCCACCGTGAATTTTTTTAGGACTAAATACTCTTCGTTAAAGTCGATAATAAATCCATAATATGATTCTCCATAACTATCGGTGTATAAATCAACAAGCACTTTTTCTTCTCGTAATTTATTCAAATATGTGTCTCTAATTGTCATTTCTTCTTAATATTTACACAAATTTAAGGTTTAAAAGTATTAACTCAATTTCTTTGGAAAGGTTAAAAAACAAAAACGCTGTAAAAGTTCTGAATTACAGGCTTTCACAGCGTTTTGTACTTTTTATGCTTATTTTACAAATTCATTGTCCACCATTCGCCAGATATTCAAAGGATTATCGTGTTTTAATTCAACGGGCAGTAAACTATCTGGAAAACTTTGATAACTCGCTGGACGCACCCATCTTTTAATGGCATCGGGACCAACTGAGGTAAATCTGCCATCGGTGCAAGCTGGAAAAGGTCCTCCGTGTTGCATCGCAAAACAGACTTCTACGCCCGTTGGAGCATTGTTAAAATTCAATCTCCCCGATAGATTTCTGAGCGTATCCACAATTTCTTCGTTAGCTATCAATTCACTTTCCGTAGCCATCAAAGTTGCCGTCAATTGTCCTTCCAAATGATTAAGAACTTCCAATAACTGAGCTTCATCTTTACATTTAACAATCAAAGAATAAGGACCAAAAACCTCTTGGTGTAATGTTGGATTCTTTAAAAAAATATCCGCACTAACCGAGGCAATTGTGGGAATACCTTGAATTTGAACCGTTTTTTCGATTTTTGAAACTGATTCTGCTGTTACGCCATCTTGTGACAAAGCAATTATTTTCTTCTCTTCATAATTGTTAAAAATTCCTTCATTCAACATCATGGCAGGAGCAATTTTTTCTATTTCATCCGATAAAATATCCATAAATTTTTCGAGGTCTTCATTCTCAATTCCAAAAATTAATCCTGGATTTGTACAGAATTGTCCAACGCCCAAAGTGATTGAACTTGCATAAGATAGTGCCACATTTTTAGCATCTTGTTTCAGCTTTTCGGGCATTAAAATAACTGGATTTACACTTCCCATTTCTGAAAAGATAGGGATTGGTTCTGGGCGTTGGTTTGCCATGTCGAAAAGGGCTTTTCCACCACCAAACGACCCTGTGAAACCTACGGCTTTGATATTGGGGTGCATTACTAATGCCTTTCCAATTTCAAAACCTTCGCCTCCGTCCAAGTGAGCAAATACGCCTTTGGGCATTCTCGTACGCTCAACAGCTCGCAGAATTGCCTCTGCGACCATAGCCGATGTACGGGCGTGGGCGGGGTGTCCTTTCACGACTACGGGGCAGCCCGAAGCCAATGCTGAAGCAGTGTCTCCACCCGCAGTTGAATAAGCAAATGGAAAGTTACTCGCCCCAAAAACAGCCACTGTGCCAATTGGGACTAACATTTTGCGTAAATCTACCTTTGGAATGGGTTGGCGATTTGGGTTGGCAGAGTCTATCCGTGCCTCTACCCACGAGCCTTCATCCAAGAGGTTAGCAAACATTTTTAACTGAAAAATTGTCCGTCCACGCTCACCTATTAATCGAGCTTCGGGCAAGTTGCTTTCCTTCATGGCGGTATGAATTAAGTCCATGCCCAAGGCTTCAATTTCTTCGGCAATTGCCCTTAAAAATGTGGCTTTTTGTTTACCAGAAAATTTACGATATTTTTTGAATGCTTCGGCAGACTGAAACATTATTGAATTTAGGTCTTGCATGATTTTTGAATGAAAGAATAAGTTTTGAGTAAAAAAATAATTACAAATGTACTGTTGTTTCAAGATTAGACAACTTTTAAAAGTTGTCTAATCTCAATTACTAAACAATAATACCATTTCAACCAATTTTTCGTTGAATAGTGACAGAGAATTCGGTAAAAATTTCAAGTGGAAACGTTGTAAGACAATCAATTAGTGGTATTTTTATTAAATTGCAGGAAATTATGTTTGGTTACTCACTCCATAGTTTTCAAACAACCTTTTGTTTTTCGAGTATCTGCAAAATAATCATGACATTTAGATTAAAAAATATCCTTCCTATATTCGTTATCGTCTTGATAACTAACTTATTATCTTTTTCTCAGAAGCGTGATTCTAATGCTAAGAAAAAGGTAGATCTCACCGTTTCACAATTACAAGAAGCTGAATTTCACTTTACGGAAGGCATGAAATTTTACATGATGGAAGATTATGAAAAAGCCATTCCTTCATATCAAAAAGCCCTTGAAATTACGCCTGATAATGGTGGTATTTTCTACGCTTTATCCAATAATTACCAAAAACTAAAAGACGAAGAAAAGGCAATTATTTTTGCCGAAAAAGCCGTTCAGCAAGACCCTGAAAACTCCGCTTATGGAGAACTCTTGGCGGACTTGTATGTACGGAGGCGTAAGTATGAAGAAGCCGCCAGAATTTATCAAAATCTTATCTCCCAAAATCCCACAAAAGCCGAGTATCATATTGAGCAAGCCGCTGTCTATATATTTGATAATCAATACGATGATGCTCTCAAATCGTATGACCGTGCTGAGAGAATCATGGGTGTGAATGAGGAAATTACTCGCCAGAAACAAATGGTTTTAATGAAGATGGGTAAGGTTGATGATGCCGTGAAAGAGGGTGAAAAATTAGTAACGTCCGACCCCGAGGATATTGATTATAGTATCGATCAAGCGGAATTATTAATGTCTAATAAACAGAGCGATAAAGCAATTCCATATCTTGAAAAAATACTAAAAACTAATCCCGATAATGCACAGGCTCACGTAATGTTGGCTCAATTATATCAAGAAAAGGGCGATATGGAGAAATGTAACCGAGAATTGGAATTGGCTTTTGCTGATAACAGCTTAGATGCAACGACCAAAGCAAGAATTTTGATGGGTTACATGAGCATGGTGAAGGATGAAAAATCAAGAGAAACTGCCTTTAATTTAGTAAAATCGTTAGTAAAACAGAACCCGAACGACCCAAAATCTCATGCGATTTATGGTGATTTATTGTTGCAAAAAGGAGACGATAAAGGAGCAAGAGACGAATATGTGAAAGCGGCTCGTTTAGACAAATCCGTGCATGATGTTTGGGGAAATATTATCAACATGGATTTGCGTTTGAAACAAATTGATAGTGCCATTGTGCATAGCGAAGAAGCGATTGAGGTATTCCCAAATCAAGCAGCATTTTGGTATTATAACGGTTCGGCTTATTATTACAAACGCAACAACAGTAAAGCCTTGGAATCATTGGAGGAAGCCCGCAGATTGGCTCCCGAAGGATCGGAATTAACGCAACATATTTATGCTTTATTGGGCGATGTTTATAACAGTTTAAACAAGCATGACAAATCAGACGACGCTTACGAAGCGGCTTTGAAAGAGAATCCAAACAACGACCATGTATTGAACAATTACAGCTATTTTTTATCTTTAAGAAAAGAAAAATTAGACCGTGCGGCTCAAATGGCAGAGATTTTGGTTCAAAAACATCCTGATGATGGCACATATTTAGACACCTACGCATGGGTTTTATACGTTCAGAAAGATTACAAAAAGGCAAGAGTCTATTTGGAAAGAGCCGTTGAAGTGAACAAAACAAAAAGTGGAACCATCGTTGAACATTACGGTGATGTTTTATATCAATTAGGTGAAAAAGACAAAGCCGTTGAACAATGGAAAAAAGCCAAAATTGTTGGTTCAACCAGCACTTTGATTGATAAAAAAATTGCTGAAATGAAGTTAATAGAATGAGTTAAATAGTTGAAGAGTTAGAGAAGATAAAAAGTTGGTTTTGCTGAACTTTTATCTTCTCTAACTCTTCAACTATTCTAAATCCAACCCCTAAAAAATGAATAAACCCTTTATATTCCTTCTTGCATCAACGCTGTTTTTTACTTCTTGTAAACGTCAGCAAATTAATAAATCTGCCAGTCTTCCGAGTATAGATTCTGTGAATATTGCCATTGTAAACCCTCCCGTTATTGTTGATTCTGCCGTTGTTTTCCCAAATAACCCTGTAAAAGTGGTTGAAAATGAGGAAGATAAAGTGAAAATTGATGAGATTGATTTTAAATATTTGAAGGCAAAAGCGAAGGTTACTTATAAAACCCCGAATGATGGTAGAACAGTGACTGTGGATATCCGAATGAAAAAAGATAGTCTAATTTGGATGAATGTTTCACAATTTGGAATTACAGGAGCAACTGCACTTTTTAAAAAAGATGTGGTGAAATTTTATAATAAAATTGAAGGTGATTATAACGAATATACTTACGTAGATTTCTCAGAAAAATTCAATTTTAATATTACTTACGATATTCTTCAATCATTAATCGTTGGCAATCGTCCATTCAAGAAAAATAAATCAAGAGTCGTGCGTGAGAATGAGTATTATTTATTGAAGCAAGAACAAGATAGAGTACTGATTGACAATTACATCGGTGAAAATAAGAAGCTAAAAAAGTTGCTTTTAACGCATGAAGATACCAACAATAAATTAACCCTTGATTTTGACGATTTCACAATGTTGAATCAATATTTATTCCCAAATTCAAGTTTGATAACGGTTGATTATAAGTCAAACGAAGACCAAAAGATGTATCAAACGGTGGTGAATATTAAGCACACGAAGGTTGAATTATTAGATACCCCTTTGGAATTTCCATTTAAAGTTCCTGAGAAATTGTTGAAACAGTAAATTGGCTGTTGGCTGTGGTGACGCAGACAATGGTGAGAGAATGCAATAGAACCCCAGAGGGGTGAAATATTGGTAGAAAATAATTTAGTATGAACGTAAAACTCCGCAGGAGCGAAATGTTGGTTAAAGTTTAATATTATGTGAAATCAACATATCGCCCCGCTGGGGCATAAATACGCAATTTTACGATTTTCTACTAAAGTATTACCCCTCTGGGGTTCTTTTAATCGAATAAATAAATGTTTTCCCTTTTGTAAATTCAAATAAAATCAAACTCATAAACCTTCAAAAACATATCACCCCATCAAAGGCAGCCCTGAAAATTCTTTCTGGACTGCTTCTTGTTTTGTTGTGTTTATCCATTTATGACACCTATGGGCAACAAAAACGCAAATCAAGCCGTCGGGCTAAATTGGAAGCTGCCAAGCGTGAAAATCTCCAAAAAATTCAGGAAATCAATAAAATTATTGAGAAAACTGAACAGAAAAAGGAAGTAAGTGTAGGTAAATTAAATGCCATCGGCGAGCGTATTAACAAGCAAACCAAACAGATTGA
This sequence comes from Arcicella sp., assembly GCA_043756925.1. Lineage (GTDB taxonomy): Bacteria > Bacteroidota > Bacteroidia > Cytophagales > Spirosomataceae > Arcicella. The sequence goes on from JAYVRF010000123.1 coordinate 12,446, forward strand.
TATTATCTCAGAAAACCAGCAACTCCTTGAAAATGAGGCCCAAGAACTTATTCGTGTTACGACGGAACTTTCGGGTAATTTAGATAAATTGAAAGAAGAATATGCTAAAATGATTTATTCTTCCGCCAAAACCAGTAATAAATTCAATAAGTTAAGTTTTCTGTTTTCTTCTTCAAATTTTAATCAGTTAGTCAGACGATATAAATATTTACAACAATATTCCCAAGCCCGTGAAAAACAGGCAGTTTTAATTCAAAAAGTACGGACAGAACTGTTAGCAGAACAAGTAAATGTATTGCGTAAAAAGCAAGAACAAGAATCCGTTTTACGTGAAAAGATTACGGAAACTCAGAATTTACAAAACCTAAAAGGCAAGCAATCTAATGTGGTAAGCCTGTTGAATCAGAAGGGAAAAGAGCTTAAAAATCAATTATCAAGCAACAAACAGGCGGTTGAAAGATTAGAGAATATGATTGCAAAAATCGTGGAAAGAGAAATCAAACGCTCTTTGGAACGTGAACGCAAGGACGAAACAAAGTCAAATAAATCAGTAGTTTCCAATAATAAAGCCATTGCCATGACTGCCGAAGAGAGCAAATTGGCAACCTCCTTCTCTGCCTTGCGTGGACGGATGCCGTGGCCCGTGGGTTCAGGATTTATTTCTGACCATTTTGGGGTGCATAATCATCCCGTTTTGAAGGGAATTAGAACCAATAACAACGGTGTGGATATTCAAACGAGTGCGGGTAATGATGTGAAGGTGGTTTATGATGGCATTGTGCAGTCGGTGGTTTCCATTCCTGGGGCGAATATGATTGTGGCAGTTCAGCACGGAGATTACTTTACAGTTTACAGTAAATTGGCAAATGTGAATGTTTCAACGGGTCAAAAAATTAGTTCTGGGCAAAAAATTGGCGTTGTGGCAACCGATAACGACGGAACTTCTGAAATCAATTTTCAAGTTTGGAAGAATTTTGATAAGATAAATCCTGAGAATTGGCTGAGAAATAGATAGTTAGAAAGTTAGAAGAGTTAAACAGTTGTTGCCCTGCATTTTAACGTCCTTAACTTTTTAACTTCTTCACCTGTTTAACTTTCTAACTCCATTTGGCATTCTTTTTGAACCTCCCCTTAAAAGATTCTCTTATAACATGGAATATTGCAAGAGTTTTTATAATTTTGCAGTCCGATTTTATATCTGGGAAATTGAGAATTTAATTATCTTTCCATAAATTTAATTCCTTACAAAAGATAGTTAACCATTAACCATAACGATTAACCAACCAATGGCAAAGAAAGAAGTAGTAGAAAAATCATCGCTTGAATTTTTAGAAAGTGCTGAGGGCTTACAACACGCAATAGGCAAAGTTCAAACGACCGTAGAAAATAACAGAAATGTTATCTATGGCGTTGTGGGAGCATTAGTTTTGGCGGTTGTGGGTTATTTTGGATATAAATATTACACAAATTCACAAGACGAAGAAGGTCAGGCGAAATTGTATAGTGCGGTCTATAAATTTGAAGCTGATTCAAACAAAATAGCGGCAAAAGAAATGGCAAAAGTAGCCGATGATTTTGGCGGAAATACTGGAAATTTAGCCAATTTTTATGCGGGCGTTGCCAATTTGAAAGAAGGTAAATATGACACTGCCATTGAGCAATTGAAATCTTTTAGTAGTTCAGATTTATTGGTTCAGGCTCGTGCGTACTCATTAATTGGAGATGCTTATTCGGAAAAGAAGGCTTACGGAGATGCCGTTGATTATTATAGAAAAGCATCAGAATATAAGGCTAATAAATTTTTTACGCCTGCCTATATGATGAAATTAGCTGCGGCACTTGAAGCAAATAAAGAATCAAAAGAGGCTTTGGCTGTTTATACAGAAATCGTCGAAAAATATGCGGAGTCTTCTGAGGCAGTGAGTGCTAAGAAATATAAGGCGATGTTAGAAGGAGCAGAGTAGTGTACAGTTAATAATTAACAATTGATAGTTGATTATCAACGATTAAGCTTTCACATAAGAATCAAACAAAAAGGAATAGAACGATGCTTCTGTTCCTTTTTGTTTTTTTAACTATTAATTTTCATCATTAATTATTAACTGAAACAATGTCATCAGCACATAAAAATTTAAGTATATTTTCAACTAATAATCTACCCGATATTAGTCAAAAACGTTTTGCAATTGTTGTAGCAGAATGGAATGAGGAAGTGACGGAAGCACTCGCACGAGGAGCGAAGAAAACGCTTTTGGAATATGGAGCAACGGAAGAAAATATCGTAAGAGCCAATGTGCCAGGTAGTTATGAGTTAACTTTTGCGGCTCAAAAGATGGCTCAAAAGGCTGATATTGATGCAGTTATCTGTATTGGTTGTGTGATTCAGGGCGAAACTAAGCATAATGATTACATCAATCATGCGGTTGCTCAGGGATTAACGAATGTGAGTTTGAAATATGATAAGCCTGTAATTTTTGGAGTTCTTACACCCAATACCGAACAACAAGCCCTCGACCGTGCGGGAGGAGTTCATGGAAATAAAGGAGACGAAGCAGCAATAACGGCAGTAAAAATGTTGGCTTTTTAGAGAGTTACGGATAAACCCATAACGGAGTTGGGATTTATCCGTAGTCTAATAATTCACCTTCCAATAGCGACTTTTCTAAGAATGGTGTCAATTACTTGCATGGTTGTAATGCCGTCGGCTTCGGCTTCATAATTAAGCATAATTCTGTGGTTCAAGACATCAGGAGCAATTTCTTTAATGTCTTCGGGAAGCACATAATCACGTCCATCAAGGTATGCAAGCACTTTTGAGGCTAAATTCATGTTGATACTCGCACGGGGAGAAGCTCCAAATTGAACGTAACGAGCCTCTTCACGCAAACCATAATCACCTGGTTTTCGAGTCGCAAAAATTATTTCAATAATGTATTTTTCTAAGGTTTCGGAAATGGTAATATTATTTACTTCCTTCCGAATCGTGAAAATATCTTGCTTTGTTAAAATGGCTTTGGGTTCATAACTAAACTCCATATTTGACATTTTCCGCATTACCTCCAATTCCTGTTCTTTATTCAAATAATCCACAAAAACTTTCAACATAAATCTATCCACTTGTGCTTCGGGCAATGGGAACGTACCTTCTTGTTCCACAGGATTTTGCGTTGCCAGTACTAAAAAAGGTTTATCAAGCGGATAACTTGCATCTCCCAACGTCACTTGTTTTTCCTGCATGGCTTCCAACAAAGCCGATTGCACTTTGGCGGGAGCTCTATTTATTTCATCGGCAAGAATTATATTAGCGAAAATGGGACCTTTCTTTACCTCAAAATCATCTAATTTACGGCTATAAATCATCGTCCCGATTAAATCGGCAGGGAGTAAATCTGGGGTGAATTGAATACGGTGAAAATGAAGGTCAAGTATTTTTGACAATGTATTGATTGCCAGCGTTTTAGCCAATCCTGGAACGCCCTCCAAGAGAACGTGTCCGCCCGTAAAGAGTCCAATTAAAAGGCGATTTGTCAGTTTTTCATGACCAACGACCACTTTCCCCATTTCATCAAAAACTAATTGTATTTTTTCTCGTGAAGTCATATTTCGATTGTGGATTATGGATTTTTGACTGCGGATTTAATTTAAGACCCTAACCGATTTATCCAAATCTATAATTTTTATAGTAACAATTTTACGAAAAAAAACCGTAAAACGATTACTATACTTATTTTACTTTAAAAATTTCCCTCACAACTTCTCTCCATAGGCCAAATCCCCCGCATCGCCCAAACCTGGAATAATATAGAATTTATGGTTTAATCTTTCATCAATTGTTCCAATGAAAAAGTTAGCATCTGGAATGGACTCTTGCAAAAAATGGATACCATCGGGTGTGGCAATTGCGGCAACGATAATAATACGGGCGGGTTTCCCGTAGATTAATAAGGCTTCGTAAGATTTTACTAATGATTTTCCAGTTGCCAACATGGGGTCAATCAGAATGATGGTTTTATTGTTCAAATCGGGACTGGCTAAATAATCCATTTGAATATCAAAAGTTTCATCGGGGCGATGTTTGCCTCTATACGCTCCAATAAAAGCATTTTCAGCACGGTCAAATACATTCAAAAAACCCTGATGGAAAGGTAAACTTGCTCTTAAAATTGCCACTAAAACGGGTTGCTCGTTCAGTAAATTAGTGGTCGCTACTGCCAAAGGACTTTGAATTTTTGTAGTTTGATACGTCAATATTTTGGAAACTTCATAAGCCAAAATCTCTCCTAAACGCTCCATATTTTTACGAAAACGCATAGCATCTTGCTGAATATTCACATCTCGCATTTCAGCAATGAAGTGGTTGGCAACGGAGTTGGTATTGGTAAGGACAAACATAGGAAAATTGGGTTTAGGTTTTATCGCTCAAATGTATCAAATTTATGAGTTATAGAGATTGTTTTATTAGCTCATTTTTGAAGCTTTTCAAAAATATTACGCTTGGCAATTTGCACCTTGTTAATATACGTAGTTACAAGACTATTTAGTATTAATAAAATATTAATCGAAACAGGGCATTAACTGAACCACCAACACGGTAATAGCCAAAATTTGCAGTATGAAGCCAATGCGAAATCTGGCTTTGGAGCGGTTGAAGTTTGGGTTGTAGTAAAAACATTAAACCACGGATTGCACGGATTTACACAGATAAATTGTAGAATAATTCTTGTAAATCTTTTGAATCCATAAAGTCCGTGTTACGTAATTCCACACAACTTCAAAACGTCGATTAAATAATATTGACAACTTACACGAACGCAAATAAATAGACATTTGAGTATTTTTACAAATAAAGGATAAAATTTGAGTCCTTTTTATCAATCTGTGTCTTTATTACAAAAACAAAGAAATACCATGAAATACATTTTAAAAATAGTCCTTTTACTAATAATTTCGATTAATATTTTTGTAAAAAAATACTCGTCCACTCACGCCCATTAGTGGATATTACAAGGAATTAGCCAAATTAAGTGGTGAACCCACGCCCGATTCCACCGACAGAAAGCAATTTCCATTGGAAGGACTTTCGCCTAAAAATGCGTTGAAGCTATTACTGAAACCTGTTTATTTATTGCATCCTGTGAGTGAGTTCAAATTACCAGAATTCCCTGCCAATAGTTCAATTCAAACAAAGGCAGAAATTGAGTTTTTGTTGAAATTACAAACTACGGCACATTCGGAAGAGAAAGTGAAAGAGTCATTGGCATTTGCGAATATTTATTATTACGTATTCGTGAAACCGACTGATTCAACTTATAATCATTTTCAAAAAACCTCTTTCACAGTGTTCGTCAATTGCTTTATTTTAGTCCTAAAAAATTGCCCATTATTGCCAAATTAATGACTAAAGTTTTGTCGGATTGTACCTATTATTTCTGAGCATTGAAGTCTCAATATAACCATACACGTCCTTCTATGCTTAATTCTCGGATAAAAACTTGAATAATACCAAATCCATTGTGACACGCTTCGGCATCTTACATGGCAGCTTATATTTACCAAGGATTAGTACCCGAACAAACTGAATTATTCGTGAAAAATGTATGCGATATGGCATATTCTCGTGAAATTATTGGCGTACATTATCCATCAGATTCGGAGCAAGGGCGTATTTTTGCCCGTCAGTTAGTGAATTATTTATTAGAAAATCCTGTTTTCAAGAAAAATTTGGAAGATTCTCGCAACGAAATTTTAAGAGTCAAAACCAGTTTAAATAATTAATAAAATGAAATTATCACAAGTAAAAACGATATTAGAAACGTCCGAAAACGTTAAATTTGAGCTACAAAATGGCACGACTATTCCTGCTCATTTCCATGTAACAGAAGTTGGAATGATTACCAAAAACTTCATTGATTGCGGCGGAACGGTTAGAAATGAAAAAGTAGCAAACTTCCAATTATGGAACGCCAACGACACCGACCATCGTTTAGAACCTCAAAAATTACTGAATATCATCTCAATGTCTGAAAAGGTTTTAGGCATTGAAGATTTAGAAATTGAAGTAGAATATCAAGCCGAAACTATTGGTAAATTTGACTTAGATTTTAATGGGTTAAATTTCGTACTTGTCAATAAACAAACCGCTTGTTTGGCAATGGATGCTTGCGGAATTCCTCCTGTGAAGATAAAAGTCAGTTTGGCAGATTTGCAAAATGCTCCAGTATGCACGCCTGAGAGTGGTTGTTGCTAAAAATAATAATTAAATTTAGAGGTATGGAGAATTAGAGAAAACTATTCGTTAAAACTCTAATTCTCTAAACCCTTAAGTTATAAATTTTCAACTCATTTTAACCTTATGAAAGACATTATTTCAACATTTTCTTTCGGTAATATTTCAAACGAAAGGAAAGAGATTTTACAGCCATTAATTACTTTTATCCAGTCAAAAAAAGATAACAACGACACCATCCGTTTGAACTTTATTTGTACGCATAACTCACGCAGAAGCCATTTATCACAGATTTGGGCAACTACAATGGCGTATCGTTTTGGCGTAAAAAATGTGTTCTGTTATTCAGGTGGAACGGAAGCAACTGCGATGTTTCCGAAGGTTGCAGAAACATTGATGAAACAAGGTTTTGAAGTTATAAAATTAAGTGAGAATGCTAATCCAGTTTACGCCATAAAATATGCCGAAGATGAACAGCCAATTATCTGTTTTTCAAAAGTTTATAATGATAATTTTAACCCAAAAAGTCATTTTGGGGCGGTTGTGACTTGTAATTCAGCCGATGAAAATTGTCCAATTGTATTTGGGGCAGAACAAAGATTCCCCATTAAATACGACGACCCAAAAGCCTTTGATGACACTGATTTAATGGATGCAAAATATGCAGAAAGAAGCCTTGAAATAGCGGAAGAAATGTTTTATGTGTTTGGGTCGGTGAAGTAAGACTAAAAAAAGGGCTAAATTCAGATGAATTTAGCCCTTTTCTATACTCTGAAATCTACCCTTTAATTACACATCAATCTTAGCATACTTCGCATTTTTCTCAATAAAATCACGTCTTGGTGGCACTTCGTCACCCATCAACATTGAAAATAAATGGTCTGCTTCTGCCGCCGAATCAATCGTTACTTGCTTCAAAGTTCTTGAATCTGGATTCATCGTAGTTTCCCATAATTGTTCAGCGTTCATTTCCCCAAGACCTTTATAACGCTGAATTCCAACTAAATCCTCACGTCCCGCACCCAAACGCACTACCGCTTGTTCCCGTTGGTTTTCCGTCCAGCAATATTCTGCCGATTGTCCTCTTTTCACTTGATAAAGCGGTGGTTGAGCAATGTAGATGTAACCATTATCAATCAAATCTTTCATATAACGGAAGAAAAACGTTAAGATTAGGGTTCTAATGTGAGAACCATCCACGTCCGCATCCGTCATAATAATAACCTTGTGATAACGCAATTTTTCCATATTCAAAGCCCTTTCGTCGCCATCTCTTCCAAAACTAACGCCCAAAGCAGTAATCATATTCTTGATTTCTTCGCTTTCGTAAATCTTATATTCAGGAGCTTTCTCGACGTTCAAAATCTTACCTCTCAATGGTAAAATCGCTTGATACGCACGATTACGCCCCTGTTTGGCAGTTCCACCCGCTGAATCCCCTTCCACTAAATACAATTCACAAATCTTTGGGTCACTGTCTGAACAATCCGCTAATTTCCCTGGTAGAGAGTTTCCGCCCAAAATGGTTTTACGTTGCACCATTTCACGTGCCTTACGAGCAGCATGACGTGCCTGAGCCGCCAAAATCACCTTCGCCACAATCTGCCGGGCTTCTTTTGGATGTTCCTCCAACCACGCTTCCAACATATCCGACATCGCTCCCGAAACCGCACCCGAAACTTCACCATTACCCAATTTAGTTTTAGTTTGTCCTTCAAATTGCGGTTCAGCCACTTTTACCGAAATAACGGCAGTTAATCCCTCACGGAAATCGTCTCCTGCAATTTCAATTTTCAATTTATCCAACGCTCCCGATTTGTCGGCATAGTTTTTTAAAGTACGAGTCAACGCCCCACGGAAACCCGCAACGTGCGTACCGCCTTCGATGGTGTTAATGTTATTTACGTAAGAAACCACGTTTTCTGAATATGACGTGTTATACATGATGGCAACCTCCACGGGAACCCCATTTTTATCTCCTTTCATAATGATAGGAGCTTCGATTAATTTCTCACGAGTGGCATCCAAATACAACACAAACTCGCTCAAACCGCCTTCTGAGAAAAATATATCTGCCCTTGGTTCATCTTTTTCGTCTAAGTCACGGAGGTCGGTTAAATATACTTTTATCCCTGCATTCAAGAATGAAAGTTCTCTTAAACGTCCCGCAACGGTTTCATATTTGTATTCCGTTATCGTGAAAATTGATTCATCGGGTTTGAAACTAACGGTTGTTCCTGTACGGTCGGTTGTGCCAATTTCCTTTACGGGATACTGCGGTACACCAATTTTATACTCTTGTTGAAAGATTTTTCCTTCACGATACACCGTCACTTTCAAATCCGTAGAAAGGGCATTCACACACGATACACCCACGCCGTGAAGTCCACCAGAGACTTTGTAAGTATCTTTATCAAATTTACCGCCCGCATGAAGCACCGTCATAACGACCTCCAAGGCTGAGCGTTTTTCTTTGGTGTGCATTCCCGTTGGAATTCCACGACCATTGTCTTCAACCGTGATTGAATTATCAACATTGATGGTCACTTTTATGGTATCGCAATGACCCGCAAGAGCTTCGTCAATGGAGTTATCAACAACCTCCGAAATGAGGTGGTGTAGACCTTTGAAACCAGTGTCGCCAATATACATGGATGGGCGTTTACGAACTGCCTCCAAGCCTTCAAGGACCTGAATATTATCGGCATCATAATTTGCTCTACTTTTGTCTTCTACTTCTTGAAATTCTGACATATCTTTTGTTTACGGCTTATGGACTGGTATTTAGTCTTTATCCTGATTAATATTTTTGTTTTTTGGGTTTATCAACTACGATTCTTCATTTTCTTCCGAATCTATTTCGATTAATCTGATGAACTCTTTTTGTTCTTCAACGGGTAATTTTTCAAACAATTTATAAAATTTTTTTGCTGATAGATTAAACAACTTTAAATCTCCCATAATTCGTTAATTTTTGATTAAATGTAAAAATACGAAAATTCCCTCGTACCTACTAACGTTTGGGGTTTTTTGAGGGAAATTTGAGCGAAAAAAAGGGTGTTTTTTTACATTTGTTATTTTGATTTTCCTTTTAAAATTTTGAAGGGATTTTGAACAGAAATTGAAGTAAATATAACATAACAAAAAAGGTCGCTGATAATTAAATTAGCGACCTTTTTGTTACGTAATATTTTATCCAAATTACAATTCATTTTAGACTTAATCAAGATTTTCTAATGTTGGGGTTCACCAAAATGCCAAGCCCAAAGTGATAAGGATAATTATACATTTTGTAGCCTGTGGCTTTGGCAATATCAATGACAGCACGTCTCACCTCGGGGAAACTTTCGGTGTCATGAAAAATCACACAATCACTGTGTTGAGCCGCCCAAAGTCCACATTCGTAGGTTTCCTTGTAGTTATGCACAATATCAATGTGGGCAAAATTATAATGATTATTATCGGTTGGAATCCAACTCTGATAATCTGACTTGAATAAATTGATGTTTTCGTAAACCGAAAGTCGAGCTTTTGTTTCGTCAAAATGTCCTAATTTATTATCAGTGTGTTCATCCCCTTCAAAAGTATCTACGCCCGTAACTTTATCAAAATAATTAGAGAAAACTACCGCCGAATAGCCAAATTCAACCCCGAATTCAATGCAAGAATTTCTGCCTAAATTAAACCGAACAATTATATCTTCAATTATTAATTCCAATCCCTTCCATGCAGAAACAATATCTATCATTTTTTCAGGACTCTTTTTGCTAACTGGTTTATAAATAGGCATATACGTGCTTGAAAAAGGCAGATTTCTTAGTATTTTTTTTAGGGACATTTTTGGTATTGGTTAAATGTGAATGCAGTGTTTTGTAAAATTAATTCTAAAAAATTTCAAACTTCTGGATTAGTGTCAGAAATTCCAAGATAATATTTCTACTTCTTTGAAAGTCCTTCAATGTAAAAAAATCAATAACTCAACCAAACATCTTAACTTTGTTATTGCGTAAAATCTAAACAAAAAAATATGCGTAGTATTTTAATAATTGCTCCCACCACAGCCAATATTTATCAAGTAATTGTTGAGGGTTTTAGAAATTATGCACCAGAGGTTCACACTGAATTCATGTCTGATACTTTTCCGAGGTACAAATACAAAAGTAAGTGGGAAAAGATTGGCAATTTTTTGTCGAAAGTGTTTTTGAATCGGAATATCAAGGAGATTTATTATAGAAAAATTTTAGAGAAACGGTTTGCTATTTTGAAGGAAAAATATGATATTATCTTCATTATTCGCCCCGACCATTTTACGAATAAAGAACTTATTTTTCTGAAATCAAAAACGCCTACTTTGATTGCGTATTACTGGGATTCAATGGCTTTTTATCCAAGGAAAAAGAAGATTATTCACTTTTTCGATAAAGTGTATTCTTTTGATAATCAAGATTGTATGAAATATGGATTTGAGCAATTAACTAATTTTTATTATTATCAACCCACTCCAGAAATCATAGACAAAACAGTTTTTTGTATTTCACATATTGAGCGAAAACGCTATCCTTTTTTCAATCAGATGGGTAAATTTTTGGATGAAAATGACATCACTTATCGATTCTTAACAAAACAATCAAAAGAGAAATTGAGAAGTCCATATATTGAGTATTTGAAAGAGTCCATTCCGTATGCAGATATGCTGAAATTATCGAACAAGTACGAAATAATTTTGGATATAGCAAAGCCTAATCAACATGGGCTTTCATTTAGAATTTTTGAGGCTTTAGGTATGAATAAAAAGATGATTACTAACAATCGCTCGGTAATGGAATACGATTTTTATAACCCTAATAATATCTTAGTCATTGATTTTGATAATTTAGTAATCCCAAAATTATTTTTTGAAACGCCTTTTGAACCCATTGATGAAGCCATTAAACAGCAATATCACTTGCGGTCATTTGTTAGGACAGTAGTTTCTAATATCAAACTTTAACATGAACATTCTTTACTTAGTCTTCGGTGAAAATCAGCAAAATCATGCTCAGGCATACTTTTCTATCTGTTCATTCCTCGGGCAGATGGATGTTCATGACCGTGTGTATGTAATGACGGATGCACCTGATTTTTATGCAAGACTAAGTGAAAAGGTCATTATTTCAACGATAAATAAGACGCAATTAGATGATTGGCAAGGCAAACATCAATTCTTTTGGAGAGCTAAAATCAAAGCAATTGAGCATATTTGTAGACTTCACCCCGAAGAATTTGTTTTGTATTCAGATACTGATACATTTTTATATTCAGACATAAAAAAACTTAAATCTGACCTTCAAAATCCTGTAATGCACTTGAATGAAGGAGTATTATCAGAACTGAAAAGCAAAACCGAAAAATTGATGTGGCAACAGGTTGGCAATAAAACCTTTGGAGGCGTTCAAATTCAAGCTCATCATGCCATGTGGAATGCGGGCGTAGTGGGAATTCCTGCGAATAAAGGATTAATAATTTGTCAGTTAGCTTTAAATATTTGTGATAATATGTTAGAAGCAAACGTTACTCGAAGACTAATTGAACAATTCGCTTTGAGTGTGGCTTTATCAGAAAATGGCGAGATGAAACCTGCTGAAAACAGCATCGGACATTATTGGTCAAATAAAGAAGAATGGAGTTTTGTAATTCAAAGATTTATTATTAATTCTTCTCTAAAAAATAATAGTTTAGAGACTGATATTGAGGACATCAAACGATTTGATTTCTCCAAAATCGCCATCTTAAAACGCATTCCAAATACGCAAAAACGATTGAAAAAATTGGTTTCAACATGGTTTCCTTCGGTGGATAAAAAATTTGTTTAGTTTAAGTAGAACAGGTTTCCAACCTGTTCATAACGTTTGTCTAACAGGTTGAAAACCTGTCCTACTTCAACATGAAAGTTTCAGGTTTCACCTTCGTCCGCAATGCCATAAAGTTTGATTATCCCATCGTGGAGGCAATTATGTCCATTTTGCCTTTGTGTGATGAGATGATTGTTGCGGTTGGAAATTCGGACGATAATACCTTGGGGTTAATCAAAAGTATTAATTCTCCCAAAATAAAAATCATTGAAACCGTTTGGGATGATTCCTTGCGGGAAGGCGGAAAAGTCTTGGCGGTTGAAACTAATAAAGCCTTAGCCGCCGTTTCAAAAGATGCGGATTGGTGTTTTTACATTCAAGGTGATGAGGTGGTGCATGAGCAATATTTACCCGCCATTCGTCAAGCGATGGAGTTGAATTTACATGACCGAAAAGTAGAAGGATTTCTGTTTAAATACCTGCATTTTTATGGTTCGTATCAGTACGTTGCGGATGCTCAACGTTGGTATCGTCAGGAAATTAGAATCATTCGGAATCAGCCAACTATTACTTCCTATCGGGATGCACAGGGTTTTAGAACAATTGAAGATAAAAAATTGAATGTCAAATGGATAGAGGCATATATTTATCATTACGGATGGGTAAAATCGCCCGAAATTCAGAAAGAAAAGTTAAAAAGTTCCATTAATTTTTGGGCAAATGACCATGATGCTACATCCGTAAAGAAGCATTACGAAAATGATTTTGATTATTCAGAAATTGATTCTTTAACGACTTTTAACGGTTCGCATCCCAAAGTTATGCAAGCAAGAATTGAGCGAGTAAATTGGCAATTTGACTTTGATATTCGGGAGAAAAAATTATCACTTAAAAACCGTTTTAGAACTTGGATTGAGAAGTTAAGTGGTTGGCGGATAGGGGAATACAAAAATTTCAAAGTGATAAAATGAACCCCTTATTTTTGAAATATTGTCTGACTATGCAAAAGCAGATTTGGCAAACTTTAATACTTACAACCATTTATTTGTAAAATTATCACCATTCCATTTCCAATCCAATACGTCAATTTATTTTTTTATCCGTAATTTTGCACCTCAATTTTATGTTGCCATGACTATTCAAGAAGAAATACACAAACGCCGAACCTTCGGAATTATCTCTCACCCCGATGCGGGCAAAACTACGCTTACGGAAAAACTCCTACTTTTTGGGGGTGCAATCCAAACGGCGGGGGCAGTTAAATCCAATAAAATTAAAAAAGGAGCAACTTCCGATTTCATGGAAATTGAACGCCAAAGAGGTATCTCGGTGAGA
>JAYVRF010000124.1:0-6725 GCA_043756925.1 Arcicella sp.
TGTAAATAGCAATTTAAACTACAAACAGTCGAAAGGCGAAGACCAATATCGGAGGGCAATTTATACGTTTGCCCGCAGAACGGGACCTTATCCGTCCATGTTTAATTTTGATTCTCCGAGTCGAGAAGTTTGCGTTGCTCGTAGAATCAGAACCAACACACCCTTGCAATCCTTAGTTTTATTGAACGATCCCGTTTTTGTGGAGGCATCCAACTATTTAGCAAAAAAAGCATTTTCCACAACGCATAATGCTGAAAATCAGATAATTATGTGTTATCAGTCCGCTCTACAACACGAACCTAACCGTAAAGATTTGATGGCTTTGATGAATTTATATGAAATAACCTTAGAAAACTTTAACAAAAATCCGAAGGAAATAAAGGCGTATTTGAAAACTTCTGAGAAACCTACGGCATCTTTAGCGGCACTTTCAGTTGTTGCTAATGCGATTATTAATTTGGATGAGTTTGTGACGAAGCAATGAATTGGTGATAATAAGCCAGTTATCAATTAGTGTTCTGACAACTTAGTTTTAAGTAGTTTTTAAATTCAAAATTCATTGTCATTTCAACTTTCGGGAAGTTAGTAACTCGCAATTAAAATTAACGTGAGCCCAGCAAAATTTTAAATCCAATCGCATGTCCCCAATCCAAGAAGCCAACCAAAAATCACATCAATTATTAAAACGTCGTCATTTTTTGCAGACCTGTGGCACTGGCATGGGCATGATGGCTTTGGGATCGATGATGGGGTGTTTATCGGATAAAAAAGATATTATTACCAATCCCTACGCTCCGAAATTGCCTCATTTTGCGGGTAAAGCCAAGAGCGTAATTTACCTTCACATGGCGGGTTCGCCTTCACAATTAGAGCTTTTTGATTTCAAACCAGAACTCCAAAAATGGCATGGTAAGGACTGTCCTCAATCATTTTTAGAAGGTAAAACTTTTGCTTTTATCAGGGGCGTACCCAAAATGTTAGGCTCGCAAGGAAAATTTGCCCAAAGAGGACAATCAGGTTCTTGGGTATCGGACTATTTGCCTAATTTTCAGACCGTCGCCGATGAAGTAACGTTCCTGAAAGCCATGCACACCGAGCAATTTAACCACGCACCCGCCCAGTTATTTATGCACACGGGCAGTGCCCGATTGGGTCGCCCAGGGATGGGTTCTTGGGCAGTTTATGGGTTGGGTTCAGAGAATGAAAATTTGCCAGGTTTCATCGTATTGACATCGGGTGGAAAATATCCCGAAGCAGGAAAAAGTATTTGGGGAAGTGGTTTTTTGCCTTCCGTTTATCAAGGCGTTCAGTGTCGGTCGGATGGAGAACCTGTTTTATACATCAATAATCCCAAAGGCATTTCTCGTGATATTCGTCACGAAGCAATTAATGCCATCAACGAAATTAATCAAAGAGAATACGAAACTTTTGAAGACCCCGAGATTTTAACTCGTATTTCACAGTATGAAATGGCGTTCAGAATGCAAGCCGAAGTACCCGAAGTGATGGATATTTCCAAAGAACCCGCCTACATTCATAACCTTTACGGCACCACCATCGGCAAGGCATCTTTCGCTAATAACTGCCTGTTAGCCAGAAAGTTAGTCGAAAATGGAACTCGTTTTATTCAGTTATTCGATTGGGGTTGGGACACCCACGGCTCAAATGCTTCGGAGGCTTTGGAGATTGGTTTACGCACTAAATGTAACGAAACTGACCAAGCCATGACTGCACTTTTGATTGACTTAAAACAACGGGGATTGTTGGAAGATACGCTCGTGGTTTGGGGCGGAGAGTTCGGCAGAACGCCCATGCAAGAAAATCGAGATAACAAACCCGCACCCTTTATGGGTAGAGATCATCATCCCGAAGCCTACACGATTTGGATGGCAGGCGGAGGCGTAAAAAAAGGCTTTACACACGGCGAAACTGATGAGTTAGGTTATGCAGGCGTGAAAGGAAAAACTCACGTCCACGACCTTCAAGCCACAATTTTACATCTTTTAGGATTAGACCACGAGCAATTAACTTACCAATTCCAAGGTCGTCCTTTCCGTTTGACGGATGTGGCGGGAAAGGTGATTCGAGAGGTGTTGGCTTGATATTGTCTGAGCAAATATGTCTGAGCGAACCTGTCTAAGCGACCCTGTCTGTTATTTAGATTCGTTAGATTAATAGATTTTTTGGATTTTAGTTGCAGAATAATCCAGAAGTCGGACGAATCCAAATTCAGACAGGGTCGCTCAGACAGGGTCGCCCAGACAAAAAACGTGTAATCAACACAATTAAGTTGTCGTTAATTTGTAAGTCAATTAACTACAAAGTTAAAATATACAATAAACTATTGATTATCAAATAGTTACAACTATTTTTATACTACAAATCAAATAAACTATTTTTACGAGTACTTATTTGAACACTTGCCTAAGTTTATTTTCCTACAATTCTTTCAACAATCTTTCCAACGCATCCGAATCTTTTACCAACACTTCACGAGCTTTTGAACCTTCAAAAACGCCCACAATTCCTGCCGCTTCCAATTGGTCAATTAAACGTCCAGCACGATTATATCCCAACTTTAAACGTCTCTGTATCAACGAAGTAGAGCCTTGTTGGTGCGTAACGATGAGTCGGGCTGCTTCATCAAAAAAGGCATCACGGTTTTTGGGATCAAAATCTGATTTATCGTTGCCAGTTCCCTCCGTATCACCTTCATATTCAGGCAACATATAAGCAGTATCATAGCCCTGTTGATTACCAATAAAATCACAAATATCATCCACTTCGGGCGTATCCACGAAAGCACATTGCAAGCGAATAATCTCAGAACCTGTCGAGAGTAACATATCGCCCATACCCACCAATTGGTCGGCTCCTCCCGTATCCAAAATCGTTCGAGAATCAATTTTTGAGGTTACTTTAAACGATAAACGAGCGGGAAAATTTGCCTTTATTGTACCCGTAATTACGTTCACCGATGGACGCTGCGTTGCCACCACCAAGTGAATTCCAATGGCACGAGCCAACTGAGCCAAACGAGCAATTGGTTGTTCAACTTCCTTGCCCGCTGTCATCATCAAGTCCGCTAATTCATCAATTACCAAAACAATATACGGCATATAATAATGCCCTTTATCAGGATTCAGCCTACGATTTACGAATTTTACGTTGTATTCTTTTAAATTCCTACAACCCGCATCTTTCAATAAATTATACCGATTATCCATCTCCATACACAATGAATTCAATGTATTTACCACCTTTTTTGTATCGGTAATAATGGCTTCCGCAGAGTTAGGTAACATCGCTAAAAAGTGTCTTTCAATCTTATTAAAAAGCGTTAATTCAACCTTCTTGGGGTCAACCAACACAAACTTTAATTGTGATGGATGTTTTTTGTAGAGTAAAGAGGTCAAAATCATGTTCAAACCAACTGATTTTCCTTGTCCCGTTGCTCCCGCCATCAAAAGGTGAGGCATTTTTGCAAGGTCAGTCATGAAGATTTCGTTACTGATTGTTTTACCCAAAACAATGGGTAAATCTGCCGTTGATTTTTGAAATTTCTCTGAACCAATCATCATTCTTACGGGAACCATTTCACGATTTTTATTCGGAACTTCAATACCGATTGTACCTTTTCCAGGGATTGGGGCTATAATACGAATTCCCAAAGCCGCCAAAGAAAGAGCAATATCATCTTCCAAATTTTTGATTTTTGAGATTCTTACCCCCGCATCTGGAATAATTTCATAGAGCGTAACAGTCGGTCCAATTGTGGCTTTTATGGAGGCAATACCAATGCCATAGTTTCCCAAAGTTTCCACAATTTTATCCGAATTTGCCTTCAATTCTTCTTGTGAAACGTTCGGTTTTCCTGTGTCATATTCCTTCATTAAATCCAAAGTTGGATATTTATAATGCGGTAAATCAAGCATTGGGTCATATAAACCAAACTTTTTCAATAATTCCTCATTCACAGCATCACTTTCACTCAAAATAATTGGCTCATCTTCTTCCTCTTCAATGTGTTCTGGAATATTCTCAGAATTTTCAATTACTAACGAGATTTCACCTTTCTCTGCCTTCTTTGGAATATTTGGTGTATTAACTACTGGCGGTAAATATGGTCTAAAATTCTCTTCATCGTGATTGTCAATATGGTCAATTGTCAAATCTTCTAATTCTTCCTCAATGACAGCCTGCAAATCCTCACGAACTCGCTGAATATTTCTACTTTTAGAAATATCATCATTTACTAAAGCTGTTTCATCTTCCTCCTTTTCCGTCTCATAAATATCTGATTCATTGGTATTTAACTTATCCGCTAATTTACCCATCGAGTCAATTCCGTAGTAATAAACGAAGAAAACGATCAACACAAACATAATTACCAAGATGGAAGCCCAACCAATAACGCCGTATAAAGTTTGATTAACAAAATAGCCAATTCCGCCACAAACATTGCTCAAAGTTGATTCAGCATCCAACATGAAAATGAAGAATCCGAAGAAGCAACTAAACCAAAACATATAGAAAAGTGACTGCCAAGTAACGCTTTCGAGAGGCAAAAGTTCTTTTTTAAAGGATAATTTATAACCCGCCACAAAAAGCACAGGAATTAACAAAAATGCTGCCCAACCAAACAATTCAAAAATGAGAAAATATGCCAGTTTAGCTCCATAAAGCCCAAAAGGGTTGGCCGTTTTCTTGATTTTCGTCACTGTATTAGTAACCTCACTTTGATCAGTTTCGCCCGTGAAGAGGTGCGAAAGAAAGGAAAAAAAGAGAAAAACTGCCACTAACATGAACAAAACACCCGCAACAAATTTGAATTGTTCACTTTGCGAAAAATTCTTAAAATTGAAGTCAAGGGAAAATTGTTTACCTGGTTTTCGTTCTTTTGGGCGGTCAGGGTTTTTAGGGATATTTTTTGCCATAGTAAGGATTATCTTGACTGCGGATTTGAGAATTAGGATTGTGGATTTTACAACAACATTAAAAATCAATCTTCAATTAATCCAAAGTTCGTAAATTTGAGCGTGTTTTACGAGTAAAAAGCAAAAAATCTGTTTGAGTGATTGTAATGGAACATGAATTTAAAGGATTGTACACGGATAAAAGAACAAATTTATCCGTGTACAATCCTTTAAAATCCGTGTTCCTAAAATCATTTTTTCAAAATAACCTTTTCAGTCTTCTTTATTACCTCATCAACTGATATTTTCAAAAAGTAAATACCATCATTTTGAGTAGATAAATCAAAGGAAATTTCTTGGGTATTTTGGGTATTTTTCTGAAATAATATTCGTCTGCCAGTAATATCAAAAAGTTCATAATCACCAATTGAAGGATTTTTGACGTATAAATAATGATTCGTAGGATTTGGAAAAACCACAAAATCAATGGATTCTTCGGTGGCAGTAATGATAAATTTTGAAGTATTTTTTAGCCATTTTAAGCCTCCCGTGTTTGTACCAATCATTAGGTCAGGAATTTGGTCGTTATTCAAATCAGCAACTGCCACATTTAATCCTCCACCCATTTGAATAGAAGCATTTTTGTTATTAAAATCATCGAAAATATTGGTGCTGTCAGCCGTAAATTTCTTAGGATTCTGTTCAGTAAAATTTTTGTAAACTTTCAAATACCCATTCCTACTTCCAGTAATTAATTCATCCTTACCATCTCCATTCAAATCAGTAACTGAAAGCGAAATATTTCCTATGTTGTAATCAAAAGTAATTCCGCCAAGTTCCTCATTTTCAAGGATATATATGGGAGATTTAGCCGAACCCGTATTCTTATGAAATTCTAATTTCCTACTTCCTTTACCTAATAAAAGGTCTTTCAAACCGTCCTTATTAAAGTCAAAAAATAAAGGAAAATCACCATTTGACAAAAACTCAATTTTGGGTAAAATTATCCCCTCCGAAAGCTTCAAATTAAATGCTTTTCCTTTTTGGGCAGAATTTGGAAAATATCGAATATTCACACCCGTAAATGAATTGGAAATAAACCCAAAATCATCTACTCCATCTCCGTTCAAATCTGCCACAAAAGGCTTAATATCAAATAGTTGAAGGTTTTTATTAATACCTAAAAAGTCAGAATTTGTTAATTCAAAAGTATTGTTACCTTTATTTTCGAACAAATAAATACTTGCACGATAACCAGTTTCTCCTCTATTTCCCGCATTTCCAACCAATAAATCTTTGTCACCGTCACCATCTATATCAGCAAAAACGGGGGCAGAGTTTTCACCCAAATCAACCATTGTATTTTGCAACATATTCTTTTGAACAAAACTAAAATCTGGCTTATCATCTTTGCCTTTGTTCTTATAAAACCACGCTGAATTTTGATAATCTACGGTCTGCAAAGCATTGTCAGAACCATTGGGCGAAGTTATCATATCACGAACACCATCAAAGTCTAAATCCTCATAATAAATGGCAGGAAAAACTGGAAAATTTACGGGATATATATCGGGATAATTATAATTTCCTTTGTTGAACTTTGCTTGATTTTCGGTGCCTATATTCATCAAAGAAGCTACTCTATTTTGCGTAACGTGTCCATAAAGCATATCCTTCAAACCATCACCATTCAAATCAATTAATAACAGTGAATTCCCTGAATGTAAAACCTTTGCACTACTTTTTATCGGGAATGGATTTGACAAAGGTTCAGGATTTTCTCCACAAGGTTGATTAAAAGCTAAATCA
>JAYVRF010000125.1:0-6695 GCA_043756925.1 Arcicella sp.
GAGAATTTCGATTATGCTTTTTTCCGCCCAAAAGCAAAATTGCCAAGTCCTTTTGTGAAATATTATACCACTAATGCCGCCCGTGAAGATAGTTTGCCCCAACATGATTTGGTAAAATTTGTCTTGATAGCTATGTCTTCGCCCCGAATGGAAATTGATACGAAAGTTGAGAATTTTAGTAAGCAAATAAAAAAGGGTAGAAAGAAAATCAATGATTCCACTTATGTAGATGTTTTTGAAACCGTAACGGCAAGTATTATCACGTATAATAAACGTATTCAAGTACAAGGAAGTATGGAAATGCAGGTGCTTGACTACAGAAATAACTATTTGATTAACAGTGAATTAGACCATGAAAATTACGTTTGGACGGATTCTTATCAGTCATTTAGTGGCAACGTGTTAGCTTTGGACGGAAAGTCTTGTCCCTCAAACGGTTCTTGGCATTTTGAACCAAGTGTAAATACCTTGTTTAATTCATTGAGTAATCAGTTTGCGGGATATTTTTGCAGGAAATTGGATAAGGCTTATCGGGAAATGTAAAGGTTAATTACCTCACAATCAACATCTTTCTGCTTAAAATACCTTCTTCGGTTTCCAGAATATACAAATAAATACCCGAAGCAAGCGACTGATTATGAAATTCTGCGTAATAGCTTCCTGCCTGTTTGTGTTCGTTCAAAAGAGTAATGGATTCTTTGCCCAAAAGGTCAATTATTTTCAGAGAAACATTGCCCGATTTGGCTAAGTGATAGTTGATTTTGGTATAATCTGAAAAGGGATTGGGAGCATTTTGTGATAATTCTGTCGGTAAGTTTTGCTCTTCCTCAATCCCCGTTACAATCACCGCCGAAGCCACATTGGAAGGTACACTTTCATTGTGCAATCGGTCGAGTGCGGTGATTAGATAACTGTATTTGAACACTTTGAGCGAAGGTTCTGTGTCAAAATAGGCAACAGTGTCTTTCGGAATAATTGTTCTGATTGCCTCCGCTTTTGAAATATCTTGGACTTCATTATCGGCAAAACGGTACAATACGTATCCTCTGATTTTTTCAATTTCTGAGGTTCCCGTTGTGGGTTTCGTCCACTTCAATTGTACGCCCGAATTCGTTACCAAAGCCGTCAAATTCAAAGGAGCAGAGGGAGCAATTACATCCTTCCACGTCATCGTAGGCATTAATGAAGGCGTTTTGTATAACTTCGTAATCAAAGAATCCCGAAAACCTAAAAGGTTCTTATTCAGGGTATTAGTATTATAAAACATACTGCCCTGTACTTTTGTAGTATTTCTGACTAACCTAATCTGACTCGGCATTTGTGAGGGATTTTGCCACGGTGCAGAATCGGTTGCGTTGATACGGTAGGCGGCATGACCCACGTAAAGATGTCTATCAAAAACGTTGTTTGCCCACCACGGGACTAAAATCGCAAAGTCAGCAACTACTAAACCGATGTTCCAATATAGTTGTGGCGTGATATAATCGACATAGCCTTTTTCTAACCAATATCTGGAATCGCAATAAATATCGCTGTAACTTTCCAAACCACCCGTAGCCGACCCCAAAGGCTTAGAAGCAGATTTATTTTGCCATATCCCAAAAGGTGAAATTCCAAATTTTACCCAAGGTTTCACCGCCCTTAAACTATCCGAAATGTTTTTTACCAAAAGATTTACATTGTCTCTCCGCCAATCATCTTTTTTCAAAATTCCTCTCGAATTTTTAGCGTAAGTTGTTGAATCATTGAGCGTTAAGCCTGTGGAAGGATAGGGATAAAAATAATCATCAAAGTGAATCCCGTCCACGTCATATCGGTTTGCCACTTCCATAACTACCTGCGTAACGTGCTTGCGGACTTCGGGTAGTCCAGGGTCAAGCACCCGTAAATTTCCATAAGCCAAGAGCCATTCTGGATGTTGAATTGCTACGTGTTTAGCATCTAAAATGGAAGTATTTACGTTGGAAACAGCACGATATGGATTGAACCAAGCATGAAACTCAATGCCCCGTTTTCTACATTCTGAAATCATGAAAGTAATAGGGTCATACAAAGGGTCGGGAGCTTTGCCTTGTCTGCCCGTTAGAAATTCTGACCATGGAGCAAGATCGGATGGATAAAAGGCATCGCCATTGGTACGGATTTGTACCATTACGGCATTAATGCCCGCTTGCTGATGTTGGTCTAAAATCTTGATAAATTCTGCCTGTTGTTGAGCAGTGGTGAGGGTTTTAGCGGAGGGATAATCAATATTGCCAACCGTAGCAATCCAAGCTCCTCTGAATTCTCGTTTAGGATTTTGAGCTTTAGCGGAAAAGATAAAAAGGAATAAGATTAGACAGGTAAAGAATTGTTTCATAACATTAATTTTGAGTTTAAACAAACTCAAAATTAATGATTTTTTTTGAAATACACAGGTAGAATTCCCCGTACTACCTTTATTTGGGACAAACAATTCTGATAAATTTGTACGTCAAACCCAAAGAAGTATAATAATACATATCTCCTCTTGAATAATCGTTTTGTTGAGTCCGTGGTACAGCGGGAGTATCGCCTCCTAAATTATCCAAATAATCCGTAAAGGTTTTGCGAGTTCCAAATTCTACATTCAAATCCCAAGGACCCGATAAATTATATTTTACGCCAATCCCAAAAGGAATCACAATTCCCGCTTGCTTGTAATTATAGACGGGTTTGTCTCTTGGGGTAAAGCCCATGAAGCCGATTCCCCCGAACAAATAAGGCGACCAATCTTTGTGCATTCGAGAATATTGATAACTGAAAAAATTGTACTCAGCCACTAAGCTTACTTCTTTTATACTGGTTTTAAAAGTCTGATTACGCAGTTTATTAAAGGGGTCGCTTACCTCCGCATCATTACCATAAATAGACCCCAAAGTAGCAGCAAGTCTAAAAGAGACATCTTTTTTGGGATTGTATCTAAATAATAAATGTCCTCCCAATTGTGCAAAAGATGGGTGGAAATCGGGTGAAATATCTCCTTTATAATTCATCGCTCCAAGCCCCCCTCCTATCTCAATTTTTTGAGCTAAGGAATTGATGCTTAAGAGAATACAAAGTACGAATGTTAATTTTTTTACTAATTTCATAATTATTGATGTTCGTTTTTCGATGTTCGAAGTGTAATTTTCTCTAAACACTTGCATCAAAATAAAAAAGTCAGGTAAAATGTCCTGACTTTCTCTATATTTTAATTTGCTCAATAGCCGATAGCTATTTAATTACTGGACATCTAATTTTCCCTGGAATATGGTAAATCAATTTCACCGTTGTTAGCATATAACTATCATTGTATTTCGGATTACCCCGTTGGTCAGTTCTGTCAGAAAAACCTGGTACTGAGGTAATTACTGTGAAAGGGTCAAGTCCACTGGTTGGGTCATAAAGTCCTTGCGATTCTAAATATTTTGCAACGCCATTGGTACGATTAATGCCACGGTTAGCCGCAAATTTTTCCAAAGTTCTGTTAGACATTGAAGCAGAAAGCGGGCTTTGTGAAGTTAAATCCGTTGGGTCGGCATAGTTTCCACCTGCATCATCCAAATAATCAGTCAAGGTATAACGGAAGCCCATTTCAAAACCTAAATCCCAAGAATTATTCAATTTATACCTTACTCCTAAACCAATGGGGAATGCTACGCTAATTAATGAATAAGGCTTAGCATAACCTGGCTGCCCTTGCCCTTCGGTATTCAAGGGTTGCAAACGTACCCATCCGTCATTATACAAAGACGTATCTGGGCGAGCCACAGGGTCATGGGCGAAAACGGCAATACCGCCAAAAATATAGGGAATGATTTTTTCACGACGTAAATAACTTCTTTCCGTGCGAACTAAATCATATTGAGCCACGATAGAAAGTTCTTTAATATCGTTTCTGAAATGAAGATTTCGCATAAAATTAGCCTCATAGCCCGTTACACCATTCATATAACTATCATCACCAGATATTCTTGCCCATGTAAGCCCGAAACGAACTCCTACGGATGGAGAAATCTGACGAGTAAAATTGAAAGCAGCATTCCAACGAATTCCATTGACAGTGGACTGAATAAAACGACCATAGGGTGATAAATCTCCGTAATAACTGGATGTTCCAACGCCCAAACTAACCGTTGAAGTGGGTTCAAAAGAGGGATTTTTACGAGCTTTTTCTTTTCCTCCGAAAAGATTTGAAAACTTAAACTGTGCCACCACCGATTGCGAATTTAGGGTCGTAATCAATAGTAAAACAAACAAATAAGTACGTTTTTTCATAATTGTTTATAATCAGAAAGCGTGATTATGGGATTAGCTAATTTCTCAAATTGTCATTAATTTCAATAAAAAACTATGTTTCCTAACCATTTCATTGGTTGCAAAGATACCATTTTATTTTACCTAAATTTTTAACGTAAAAAAAAACGCTTTGTTATATCGTGCGGATATTTTTTTACCACGAAAATAATGCCAGAATGATTTTTCTTAAAATATGTTAAAAACTATGAAACCATTGCACCGTGTAAACAGTTTTTACGTTAAATTAGTACCTCGGTTTTATAAAGATTTTTTACTCCATTGAAACTGTCGAAAAAATAAGATTAAACTATTAATTAATAAAAACATGGAAATCAAAAGTAATTTAAAAACTCTTGCGATTGTCGGAGCGTTGAGTAGTGCAACCACGCTCGGGGCTTACAAGTTGTTTTTGGAGAAAGCCCCCAATGATGCTGTTTTCAGTAGCACTCCTTCGGCTTTTACCCGCATGGTCTCTGATACGCCT
Source organism: Arcicella sp. (assembly GCA_043756925.1). Classification (GTDB taxonomy): domain Bacteria; phylum Bacteroidota; class Bacteroidia; order Cytophagales; family Spirosomataceae; genus Arcicella. Next base: position 4,784 of record JAYVRF010000125.1, read on the forward strand.
CCTCCTACGGGTATGGCAGGTGTTCCAGGCGATTTCACTTATTCAGCTGAGAAAGTTACGCCTGCCGTGGTTCACATCAAAACCAAAATGACTCGTAATGTGAGCCGTCAGATGATGGACCCCTTCGAGGATTTATTTGGTGGTTTTGGCGGAGGCAACGGTCGTCGTCAGCAACCCGAGGCACAAGAAGCTTCTGGTTCGGGCGTGATTATTAGTGCTGATGGTTATATAGTAACGAATAACCACGTGGTGCAAGATGCCGATGAGGTATCAGTAATGTTGAATGATAAACGTGAATTTAAGGCTAAGGTTATCAGTACCGACCCATCGTCTGATATTGCCGTTATTCAGATAAAATCATCTAATCTTCCCTTCTTAACTTTTGGCGATTCTGATGCTTTGAAAGTGGGCGAATGGGTGTTGGCAGTTGGTAATCCATTCAATTTGGAATCAACCGTTACGGCGGGTATTGTATCGGCAAAAGGTCGTCAAAATATTATTGACCGTACTGATAAAGAAATGAATCCTTTAGAATCATTTATCCAAACGGATGCTGCCGTAAACCCTGGTAATTCAGGTGGTGCATTGGTAAATTTAAAGGGCGAATTAGTAGGAATTAATACTGCCATTTATAGCCGTACTGGTCAATTTGCAGGATATTCATTTGCCGTACCCGTAAGTATTGTTAGAAAAGTTGCCGCAGATTTGATTAAGTTTGGTAACGTTCAACGTGGTTTCTTGGGTGTAAATATTAGCGAAGTAAACAGCAAATTGGTTCAAGAGAAAGATTTGAAAGTAAACGATGGTGTATATGTAGGTGGTTTTCCAGTGGGAGGAAGCTCAGCACAATCGGCGGGTTTGAAAGTAAATGATGTTATCATCAAAGTTGATGGCGTACCAACATCTTCAAGTTCAAAATTGATGGAATTAGTTGGTCGTAAGCGTCCAGGTGAAAGTGTAGTTGTAACCGTAAATCGTGATGGAGATGTGAAAGATTTTAATGTAACTTTGAAGAACAAAGATGGCAATACGAACATTGTAAAAGGTGAAGTTTCAACTGCCATTAGTAGTGATTTCTTAGGGGCAAAATTAGCCAATTTGACCGCTGGCGACAAAGAGAAATATGGTGTGGCGAACGGTGTGAAATTGACCGAAGTTGATCCAAACGGACGTTTCGGTTCGCAAGGTTTCGACAAAGGATTTGTTATCACAAAACTTGATGATAAAGCGGTTACAAATGCCAAGGATGTAGCTGAAATGTTGGCAAGCCGTAAAGGAAGAATTAAAATTGAAGGGATTGATGCCGAGGGAACTCGAGTGATTATGGTACTTTGATTTGGTAATCAATTTAAACAAAAAAGCCTTTTGGAGAGATTCAAAGGGCTTTTTTGTTTAAAATATTGTAAACCTTGTAATGTTTATTCTTTTCAGATTTTAAAACATTCTATATTATTTCCCAACAGCAAAACTGAGTCCCGCAGAAAATGTAATAGCATTGGTATATCCACCATTTTGGTCTAAAATGCCTGAATAACGAGTTTTTGCAACAAAACCAATATTTTCATTAATATCATACAAAACTCCTAATGTACCATTTGCGGTAAAATTTAGGGTTTTACCACTTTGATTTGTGATTGTGGCATTTGGTAATGTTCTACTATTCCGTTCTAAAGTGGTTTGTGTTAAAATAATTCCTCCTTCCATACCTGTAAATGCCCGAAGACGAGCTTTCGATAAATATTTTTCAAAACCAACCGTAATAGGAATATAAGTCTGAACCAAATCAGCTGAAAGAACTTCTTGAGGGTTAGAAACTGAAATCGTTACGCTTACGGGATAGGCTGTACGGTAAAATCCAGTTCCAAAACCCCATTGAAGACTATTTTTAGCACCAAACCGAACATTAGCATCC
>JAYVRF010000126.1:0-6555 GCA_043756925.1 Arcicella sp.
AGCACTCACAATCGTAATTGCCTTTGCTTCTCCAATACCCTTGAATTTGGATAAATCCTTGACGGTCAAGCGAGCCAAAGCATTCAAATCGTTTTGAACTGACTGCAAAATAAGTTTTGCCAAATCAACCGCTGTCATGTTTCTTATGCCAGAACCGATTTGAATTCCCAATAGTTCAGCATCTGAAAGGGCAGCTTTGCCTTTGAGGAGGAGTTTTTCTCTCGGACGGTCTTCCTCTGCCCAAGATTTAATGTTGAGATGTTCTATTTCGTAGTGGTTCATATTCTGTAAAACGATTTTCCAAAATCGTTTTTTGGTAGGACATTTTTTCAAAATTATCGCACACACAAGATATTGCCAAAATTGCTTAAAAACAAAAAAAGACCCTAATTTCATAGGGTCTTTTAATACGAATATCTTTTAGCTAAATTACGCAGCCAATTTATTCACTAACTTCGATAACTTTGATTTCAAGTTAGAAGCCTTATTTTTGTGAATAACGTTTCTTTTTGCTAATTTATCTAATGCCGAAGAAACTTTTTTGTAAAGATCAGTTGCAGTAACTTTATCGTGTGTATCACGCAATTTTCTAACCATTGAACGGGTAGTTTTGTGTTGATAACGGTTACGTAGTCTTTTCGCTTCGTTAGATCTGATTCTCTTTAATGATGATTTGTGATTTGCCATGTTTATTTCCCGAATAAATATTGGTTTTCTGTTTTCTAAATTTGAAGTGCAAAGGTACGGCTTTTTTGTTAAATCACAAGACATGTTTGGGAAAAATTAGGGATTGGAACTAAGGATGGGAGATTGGGGATTGCAAAACATTCAACCTCTCTAAAAAATAGGAAATAGTTAAATCGTAATTAACTGATTCCCAGATATTTATAATATATATTTGAAATGCAATCATTTATTAAAACCATTAGTCAACTTTTATGAAACCACTTACTTCCGTTATAATACTTTTAATGGTGTTATCTAATTTCCAAAAATCGCAGGGCAAATCCATTTCAATTCCATTACACCCAAACATTAAATATCAAAAATCAAACATCGAGAATGAAAAATGGGGTTTCTTTGCTCATCAAAAAATTAATCGTTTAGCAATTTTTACGCTTCCACAAGAAATGATGCCATTCTATAAAACACATCTTCAGTATGTGATGGAACATTCCGTTGACCCCGACCAACGCCGTTATGCCGTGAAATATGAAGCACCACGGCATTACATTGATTTGGATGCTTATGGCGATAGTGCCACTTATAAACTTCCTGTTTTTTGGAATGATGCCGTTGAGAAGTTCACGGAAGATACTTTGATGAAACATGGGATTGTCCCGTGGCAAATTCAGTTAATGAAATTTCAATTAACGAGGGCTTTTAAAGAAAATAATGCTCAAAAAATCTTAAAATTATCAGCTGAAATTGGTCATTATATAGCCGATGCTAATGTGCCTCTGCATACAACTTCCAATTATAACGGTCAAAAAACCAATCAAATAGGCATTCATGGATTTTGGGAATCACGTTTACCAGAATTATATTTTAATGATTATGATTTCTTTGTGGGTTCCGCCGAGTATGAGCGTTTTGTTGGTAAACGAGCATGGGAGACAGTCAGAAACGCCAATTCCGCCTTAGATTCTGTTTTAATCTTCGAACAAAAACTAAATATAAATTTTAAGGAAACTAAAAAGTACAGCATTGAAGAACGAAATGGGCAAAATATCAAAGTTTACGCAAAAGATTATTCCAAAAAATATCACCAATTACTTGATAATCAAATAGAAAGGCAAATGAAACGAGCCATAAAAATGATTGGCGACCTTTGGTTTACATCGTGGGTAGATGCTGGACAACCCGATTTAACAATACTCTTGAACTTCAAATTATCGGAAAAACAGAGAAAGGAAGATGAAAATGAAGAGAAATCATGGCTACAAAAATTATTTAAAGCCCGTGATGAAAATTAATTTTCGATGTTCGATGTTTGGAAAGCGGAAATTTGATCATTAGCAGGTTTGACATTTTCCTATAATCTGTTGGTTTGAAGCAAGTTAACAGACTTTAGGAAACCGAACATCAAAAATCAAACATCGAACATCGAAAAACAGCTTTATCTTTGTACCATGAAATCACAAATCATATTAAAAACGGGAAAAGAAAATCCTGTCAAACGTTTTCACCCTTGGATATTCTCTGGAGCAATTGGTAAAATTGTTGGTAAACCCACTGATGGTGAGGTTGTGGATGTCTTTGATTCTCAGAAGAATTATCTTGCCACTGGTCATTATCACGAAGGAAGTATTGCCGTAAAAATATTCTCATTTCAAGAAACTGAATCAGATGAAAATTTCTGGTTTGGCAAAATTCAGAAAGCCTACGAAGTTCGCCAAATTATTGATTTTCAAGGCACAAACTGTTTTAGACTAATTCATGGTGAAGGCGATGGTTGTCCTGGTTTAATCATTGATTTTTATAATGGAGTTGCCGTTTTTCAAGCTCACAGCATCGGAATGTACCTTGAAAAAGAGAAAATTTCTATGGCTTTGCAAAGAGTATTTGGAGATAAATTATTGGCAGTTTACAATAAATCTCACGAAACATTACCAAAATTATTTGCTCAAAATGTTCAGAATGGTTATTTATTCGGGCAATGCGAAGTCCCTCACGAAGTTTCAGAAAATGGGTTTAAGTTTTTAATAAATTGGGAAACGGGTCAAAAAACGGGCTTTTTCCTTGATCAACGAGACAATCGGGCTTTGTTAGCAAAATACTCAAAAGGCAAAAAAGTATTAAATTCTTTTTGTTATTCGGGAGGATTTTCAATTTATGCGTTGGGTGCAGATGCTGACTTGGTTCATTCTGTGGATGTTTCACAAAAAGCGATTGATTTGGTTACGCAAAATGTAGAAGCCAATAATTTTCAAGGACTTACGCATGAGGCTTATGCAGAAGATGTGATGAAATATCTGAAAGCAAATGACCAATTTTATGACCTCATCGTGCTTGACCCACCAGCCTTTGCTAAGAACGTGGCTACTCGACACAATGCAGTTCAAGGTTATAAAAGATTAAATACCGAAGGTTTTAAAAGATTAGCAAAGGGAGGAATTCTATTCACTTTCTCCTGTTCGCAGGTTGTTGATAGAGAATTATTTTACAATACAGTCGTTGCGGCGGCCTTAGAAGCGGGCAAACAAGTAAAAGTTTTGCATCATCTCACCCAACCCGCCGACCATCCTGTAAATTTCTTTCATCCAGAAGGGAGTTATTTGAAGGGATTGGTGCTTTATGTGGAGTAGAGAAGGGAAACAATAGACAGGAAGGGAAAAACAGGAAATAAAAACGTACAAAACGGGTATATTTTTGAAGATTATACCCGTTTTTGTACGTTTTATTTTGCTTTACTCCTATTTCCCTTTTAACTAATTAACAAATCTAAACAAACGACTCCATCTAATTTTTGAGAACCATGATTTATTTGGGTCGAGCGACATCCATACGAAAACTGCTTTTCCGACCACGTGATCAGCAGGAACAAAGCCCCAATAGCGTGAATCGGCTGAATGGTGGCGATTGTCTCCCATCATAAAATAATAATCTTGTTTGAAAGTATAAGATTTAATGATTTTGCCATCAATTTTTATTGTGTAACCCTCAATCACAACATCTTTATTTCCTTCATAATATTTGATAACGTACTTGTATTTATCAACATTAACTGAATCTAATTGAATGGTTGAGCCTTCTTTTGGGATTAAAAGTGGTCCATAATTATCTTTATTCCATACATAAGATTTTCCAAACATTGCCGTTGAACCATCATCTTTTGTCATGCTATCTTCGCCATCGGGCGTTCCTTTCGGTGCTTTCAAAATCTCTACGCTTACAAATGAGGGTAATTTCTTAATTTCATCTATGTTAGATGAATAAGTATTAACTACGTAATCGTGCAAACCCACAATAGATGAATCCTGAGAAGTTAACTGAACTTCTTGCCAATTAAAATTTGGTTGACCAGTTGCATCAACTCCGTTTGTAATATCGTACTTATTAAAAAACTCATCATTTAAAGTCTCTTTCACTTTCAATAAATATTCGTGTTGCATTCTCGCTGGATTTTCCATTGGTTTCCCATCAATGTAAACTTGCGTATCACGAATTTCAAGCGTTTTACCAGGCGTTCCTATACATCTTTTAATGTAATAAGTTCTTAAATCTACGGGTGCTTCACCATCTGGAAGGTAATTCGGCACGTTGAAAACTACGGCATCTCCTTGTTTGACTTCCGAAAAACCTGGTAAACGTTTGATGGGTAAATCTAATAAGGTTGAATACGATGGCAAATCCGTTCCCCAAATTTTTTGATGCGTTAAAGGCACTTGTAAAGGCGTTTTTGGTGTGCGAACTCCATAGTGCATTTTACTGACAAATAAGAAATCTCCTACCATCAAAGAACTTTCCATCGAAGGCGTTGGAATGGTGTAGGCTTCAAAAAAGAAGAAACGAATTAATGTGGCGGCGACTACCGCAAAAACGATTGAATCTATCCACTCACGAAAGGCGGATTTTTGAATTGGTTGTGTTTTTTCTGACATTTTATGTTTTACTAAATTATAATGATAGAATGAGTTAATGATAGAATGATTGAATGTTCTCACGAGTTAGTCGAGAGCATATTCAAAAAATTACAAATTCAAAGGTTTTATTTTGCAATTCAATCATTCTATCACTCTCTCATTCAATCATTGTTTCTATGCAATACTCAATAATTCTTTCATCCCAAACACTCCCTTTTTCCCAACAATCCACTCCGCCGCAATCACCGCTCCGAGGGCAAAACCTTCTCTTCCGTGGGCTACGTGCGAAATTTCAATTTGGTCAATATCCGAAATGTATTTTACGATATGAGTTCCTGGCACTTTCCCTTCACGAGCCGACCAAATCGCTACTTCATTTTGCTCAGGAATGTTGTTACTTACCCACTTGTTTTTATATTCTAAATTCTGAATTATTCCCTCAGCCAACGTGATTGCCGTTCCCGAAGGAGCATCTTTCTTTTCGGTGTGATGGATTTCCGTAGTAGAAACGCTGTATTGTTTCTGAGAAGCCATCAATTTTGCTAAGGCTTTATTTAATTCAAAAAACAAATTCACGCCAATCGAATAATTAGAAGACCAAAAGAAAGCTCCACCTTTTTCAATTGCTAATGCCTCAACTTCGGGTTTGTTTTCAAGCCAACCCGTTGTTCCACAAACCACAGGAAAGCCTTTTTCAAGACAAGATTTTACGTTTTGAAATGCGGAGGAAGGATGACTAAATTCGATAACGGCATCTACTTGTGAAGCGGTTAGTTTTTCAAATTCTTGACGATTATCAACGTCAATGCGGGCAACAATGTTATGACCTCGACTCTCTGCGACTTTCTCAATAACTTTACCCATTTTGCCGTAGCCGAGTAATACTATATTCATATTTTTAGGTAATAGGTATGGGGTTGCAGTTATGAGGTCATGAGTATGGTATAAAAGATAAAACAGAATGTAATATTTTAATCCACCAACTTTCTATTTTGTACTTATTACTTCGTACCTACAACCTAACATCTACTACCTCACACCTATCTTAGTGTTAAAATTAATTTTGCCCCAAAAACAGGTTCCATGATTTCGGGATTACTGAATGTTGGTTGGATTTTCAAAGAAATATCATCCGTCATATCAAAGGTTTTCAAATGTGCCGTAACGTTTGCATCAATAATATTAGCTGCCCAAGTAGCAAATAAAAATAAATAAGAAGCATCACGATTTTTTCTGTAACCCGCCACAATGTTATTTAACTGGTCTTGGTTGTATTCTCGGACGATGTTTGTATCATCATACAATGGAGTTTTGAAAGTTGTACTCGGATTAACAACTCCGCCATCATACGTTTCACCCAATTTACCTCGATAATAATGATAACGAGTATCATTTCTTACAATAAAAACAATGTTTACGGCAAATGCCCCAGCCACAATCGGTAATTTCCAATATTGACGATTGTAAACCTGACCCCAACCTGGCACCATTGCCGAACGAATTGTTGCGGTTCTTGGAATTATTTTATAGAACTTTTTTAATGAATCTTCTTTGCTATAAACCTTTATTTTCTTACCAATATTAACAATTTTTGAAGTATCAATATTAATAACTTGTCCGTAAGAATTAGTAAATAAGTTTGTTAAAAAGAGTAAAAACAATAATTTTTTCATCTAAATTTTTTAAAAATCAAACGCAAAATTAAAGTTTATATTCCGTTGAACGAAAAGATTTAAGAAATTTTAAGAAACAATAAATTTTGCTTCGCAAAAAATTAAATTTAGACCACGGATAACACGGATTTTAAAGATTTACACGGACTTTTTAAATTTTATCAATGTAAATCAGTGTTTTATGTGGTCTAATCTGTACACAACTTTACGCCTTTATTGCTAATAAAATTTTATCTAAATCTGCTTGCGAGGTAAAAGGAATTTTGATTTCTCCTTTACCTTTTTCATCCGCTTTC
>JAYVRF010000127.1:0-6500 GCA_043756925.1 Arcicella sp.
GATTTTTTCCATAATTCTGGTCTCTTTGCTGTGTCTGTAATTCAGAATTTGTTTATCGCTATTATATTGATCCCAGATTAAATAGGCAACATTATCGCCAAAAAATTTAGTGATAATATTCCGTCTCTCTATTCTTGGGTGCTCACTCTGGTATTTACTCTTCAAAGGATTTGCCTTTATGTACTTCCCGATTTTATCATCAACTTCATTCCAACCGACTTTTGCATCAAATGTACCGTTTTCTTCATTCCACGCTTGAAAAGCATAGTTTGTTTGTACATAATTTTTTTTCCACCCTTCATAATCTCTCTTAAAAAAAGAGTTCGTTTCATTCTCAATAACCTTAAAAATTTCCTTTTTTTCTTTCGCTTCATCAAGACCCAATGCAGAAACGTTTCTTCCTACATTGCTGTAAGCTATCAGACAAATCAAAATAGCTCCGAACATAAAAACATTCTTTTTCATTGATATATTTGTTTAATGTGAATTAAAAAAATTATATTAATTCATCAAATATAACAACTATTTAGGTATATTATTTATTTTTCACTAATATATTAATCAAAGAACTAACCAATATCTTCCTAAAAATCAAGTGGTTGTATTACTCCGTCCGCAAACTCTCCACAGGATTTGCCATAGCTGATTTTAATGCCTGATAACTAATTGTCAGAATGGTGATGAAAACCAAAACCAAAGCCACTAAACCAAACATCCAACCATTCAATTGTATTCTGTATGGATAATCTTCTAAGAATTTATCGGCTAAAAACCATGCTATTGGAAAGGCAATAATTACTGAAATCAAAACCAAAGTCAAAAAATCCTTGGTGAGCATCGTTACAATTGCGGTGGAACTCGCTCCCAAGACCTTCCGAATACCAATTTCCTTGGTACGTTTTTCGGCTGATAATGTTGCCAATCCAAAGAGTCCGATGCATGAAATAAACATAATCAAAATGGCTGAAAAAGTAATTATTTGCTTCCATTTCGCCTCTTTTTCGTATTGTTTCAAGTTTGTAACATCTTTAAATTCATACGAGTAAGGACGAGTAGGGCGTAATTGTTTAAATATTTTTTCGATATATTTTAACGTTGCGGGCGTATTCGTTGGCTTTATTTTAATATTCAACATTCCAAACTGACTTCTCTGAGGATCAGTAGAAAACATTTGGGGATTAATCTTTTCGTATAATGAAGCATAATGATAGTTTTTAACCACCCCTACAACTTGATATTTCCTTTGATTAAAAAAGAAATCTACGGTTTGCCCAATCGGATTTTTCCACTTAGCTTCTTTCACAAATGCTTCATTTACGATGACAGACTGCGAAGAATCGGAGGGGAAATCTTTCGAGAAATTACGCCCATTAACTATTGGAATTTTGAAAGTTGAAAGATATTCTTGGTCAATAACATCCATAGAAAATACGATTTCTTGTTTGCCGTTGACCTTTGCCATAGTATTCCACCAACCACCATTTTTGGGAGCAACTTGTTGAATGTCAGCATTTTTAAGTAATTCATCCTTAAAAGTTTCTGTTTCTGTTCGATTCATCTGACCTGTGTCGAGTGTAACGATGTTCTTATCATCGTACCCTAAATTTTGGTGCGTTAGAAAATTAAATTGATGATACAAAATCAGCGTTGCCATCATCATAAAAGCTGCCAACGAAAATTGAAAAATAACCAAACTTTTTTGTAAATAATTTCTACTCGAAAACTTGAAACGACCATAGAGCGTATCGACAGGTCGAAAACTCGAAAGTACCAAAGCAGGGTAAATTCCAGCTAAAAATCCTGTTACAATAAATAATAGAAAATAGATCGTAATGAGTTTATAATCGAATAAATACGAAATTGAAAGCACTTTATTTGCTAATGAATCAAAGGTTGGTAATATCAGTTCGACCAATACAATAGCAAACAAAAAAGCGATAAAACTCAGCACAAAAGACTCGCCCATGAACTGGTAAATCAATTGTTTTCTATCACCGCCAACCACTTTCCTAATACCAATTTCTTTGCTTCTTTTCACAGAACGAGCAACGGTTAAATTAATAAAATTGATACAAGCAATTAACAACAAAAATACCGCAAGACCCATCAAAACATAGGAATATACAGGATTACTGTCGTTTCTGAGTCCATTTTGAGCTTTGAAATCCTTTGAAAAGTGCATTGTCAAAAGGGGTTGCAATCCGTATTTAATCTTACTGGAATAATTCCATTTCTCTTTGGCTTCCGCCAATTGCGTTTTGGCTTCACGAGCGTATATTCCTGCAAATTTTGCTTCCACCGTCTTCGGATTTGCCAGAGGTTTTAAGGTTACAAAAGTATTCATATAAAAATTAACCCATTGATTATCAACATTTTGACTTTTATGAAAAGGCATCAGTAAGTCAATTTTCAAGGAAGAATTTTGTGGTGTTTTTTTGATAATTCCAGCAATAGTAAATGGCTGAAACCTCCCATCAAAATCAATAGTTAAGGTTTTGCCATAAGCTGGATTTTTACCAAAATATTTATCTGCAACTTCCTCTGAAATCACGATGGATTGAGGGTCTTTCAGAGCCGTTTTAGGTGAACCTTCCATGAATTCAAACGTGAAAATTGAAAAGAAAGAACTATCAACCCTGTGGGCATCTTGGGCTAATATGTCTGTTCCTTTTTTGATATTAAAAGTTTCCCCTTGCAAACGCACAAACCTCTCAATTTCAGGTAGTTGTCTTGCAAAAGTTGGCCCTGGCATCATCCCCGTAATCCCAAATTTATTCACCTTCCCTTCAGGCGAAGTTTCGGTTGTGGTGATTCGATAAATATTGTTTACGTTCTTGTGAAAACGGTCGTAACTGACTTCATCTTTGGTATAAAGCACAATTAACATACAACACGCCAGCCCGATGCTCAGACCTGCGATATTGATAAACGAATAAACCTTATTTCTCAACAGGTTTCGGAGAGCGATTTTTAGATAGTTTTGTAGCATAATTTTGTTTTGTATATTTGTAAAAACTAATAAAAATATGTATGCATGCAGTCAAATTTCCATTCAAGTACTTCGTGATGCCTTTGGTATAATTTTGGAAACGGAGGCTTTTTTTACCAGAAATAATTGACGTTGAAGTCCCAACTTGGCTTCGTACTTATTTGAATATTAACCAACTTTCGCCTGCACTTGCCAAATCAGAAAAAGCCGTTTCTAAAATGCTTATTACCCCAATTTTATCAGCCATAAAAAGTAATAATTTAGGGCAAATTTCACTTTTCTCTGGCGAGCCAATGACAGACGGAGAGATTACGAGAATTTGCGATTTTATTATTGCTGCCAATCCAAAAGCCTACCTTCCTGAACCTCCAATTTTGGTTTTGATTAAAGCCAAAAAACAAGATATTTACGCTGGTATTCCTCAATGTGTTGCTGAAATGCTTGTGGCACAACGTATTAACAAAAAAGCTGGTGTTAAATCAGACGTAATTTTTGGTTGCGTAAAACGGGAACTGAGTGGCTTTTTCTCCAACTAAAAGGCAACCATGCCATCACTGACCCGAACATTTTATACTTTTCTGATTTACCCAAAATTTTAGGCGTTTTTCAGTACATGATAAATATTTTTTTTGCAAAATAAACGTCTTACTCCGTCCGCAAACTCTTCACAGGATTCGCCAAAGCCGCTCTCGAAGATTGCCAACCCACCGTTACTACCGCAATTATTCCAGTAACGAAAATTGCAGCAGCAAACACGCCCACGCCAATACTGATTCTATACTGAAAATCTTGTAGCCAACCATTCAAAACCCACCAAGCGGCTGGGGCAGCAATGATGAAAGCGATTAGGATTAAGAAAGAAAATTCTTTACCAAATAACCACAAAATCTGCCCTACCGAAGCACCAAGCACTTTTCTTACGCCAATTTCCTTTGTTTTTTGGGCTACCATAAAACTCACTAAACCATACAAACCAAGACAACCAATCAAAATTGCAATTAAGGCAAAAGACTGAATCAGACCTAACATGGCGGTTTCCATGATGTACATTTTTCCGATGGCTTCATCATAAAATTCGTACTCAAACACAAAGTCTGGGAAGGTGGAATTCCAAATTTTATCTAATTTTTTGATGGTATTTTTAGCATCCGCCATATTCATTTTCACGGCAATGGTTGCGTACATTCCAGTTGATGAAGTAATGGCAAGCGGAGGAATTTTTTCGTGCAACGTCATTACATGATAATCTTGCACAACGCCAACAATGGTCATTTTTTTACCATTAAATTCTATCATTTTATTCAATACTTTATCATTAGATTTTTCACCTAAACGCTTCACCATTTCTTCATTCACTAACGCTTCACGCATGGTATCTGAATGAGCAATATTTCGCCCTGCCAAAAGTTTAATCCCATACAGACCCACATAATCTTCATCCACAGATTTTATGTTTAATTGAAACTTCTCATCTGCTTGACGATTATCATATTTTACATTCGTTGTATTATGACTCTGCGACATTGGGGGAGTCCAGATATAAGAGACTTTTTCGATGGATGGAATGCTCTTAAATTGTGTTTTCAAAGTTGCCAATTTCGTTGCATCTTGTTGAGGAACAGGCATTTGTAGAATGGCATCGTGCTTAAAACCCATTTCAGATTTCGTAAAATGATTCATCTGCGAACTCACTACGATAGTGCCAATTACTAACATTTGGGTAATCACAAATTGAGTAACAACCAAGGCTTTCCTAACTGAAACACCGCCTAAACTCTGCGTACTAATTTTACCTTTCAGTGCCATCACAGGATTAAAACCACTCAACACAAAACCAGGATAAGAACCTGAAATGAAAATAACCAAAAGAATAGTGAGGATAAAAATCCTCCAAAAACGAAAGTCAATTAATTCTGAGAAGACCATTCTATAATTAATCAGGCTCTCTTGCCAATTACTCAAAAATGGGAAGAGCACGGAGGCGAAAGTGTAGGATAAAAAGCCAGCCAGAATCGTAATTATGGCTGTTTCTGCGATAAATTGCCAAAATAATTGTCCTCTTGAACTTCCCATAACTTTGCGAACGCCCACTTCTTTGGAACGTTTAAGGGCTTGGGCGGTTGCCATATTGACAAAATTAATACAGGCAGTAATCAATAAAAGTAAGCCGATGATTCCCAGAGTCGTAATCATACTTTTAGGAAGCACTCCGTTATAATTATCGTTGAAGTGAAGATCAGAAAGCGGTTGAATGTGTATTTTGCGAGACTTTTTTTCTTCGGGTTTTTCGTAATGTTTTGCCATGAAAACACTTGCTAATTTTTGCACCTGAGCAACGCTTGTATTGGGTTTCAGTAAGGCGAAGCATCTTGTTTCACTATTAACTCCTCCCCAATGATTTTTCATATACTTTAACCAGTCTGGGCTATACGTTCCACGAGTTACATAACTCACTATAATTGAGCCTCTTATGTCAGTATTAGAAGGAAAATCTTGGATAATTCCTGCTACTTTTACGTTTAGACGAGCATCAAAACGTAATATTTTACCGATTGGGTCTTTATCTCCAAAATATTTCTTAGCAATTTTTTCTGTTAAAAAAACTACATTAGGCTGTTTTAAATCTTGAACGTTTCCTTTCAAAATCTTCAAGTCAAGAATTGAAAATAAATCGGGTTCAACAAAAAATAATCCTCCATTATCTTCTTTAAATTTTTTGGTTGGCACGCCACCTTCCATCAGAGAAACCGTTACTGTATTTTCAGTGTAAACCATCGAAACTTTCTCCAAAGGGGCAATTTCTGCACGGGCGGCATTTCCCAAAGGGGCTGGAACACCAGAGGTGTAGAAATCGCCATCGGGCGTGTTGAAATAAGAAACAATTCGCACTACACGGTCAGCTTTTGAGTGATATTGGTCAAAACTCAAATGGAATTTTACCATCATAAAAATCAAGATGGCACAAGTCAATCCGAGGGTTAAACCTAAGACGTTGAGGGCGGTATATGCCTTATAACGAAGCAATGTTCGGTAGGCGATTTTTAAGTAGTTACGTAACATGATTTGACTTTTTTTAAGGTAGAGACGTTTCATGAAACGTCTTCGCAGTAACAATAATTAAATAAATTTAGAGAATAAGAAGACGTTTCTTGAAACGTCATAATTCAGTTCGGACGGTGACTGCATCTTTGAAGTACCGTACCTTAATTAGAACGGAATTTGGACGGAGAAGACGTTTCATAAAACGTCTCTACGAAAGGACGTTTTCCATAACTACCTGACCGTCAAGCATTCGTATAATTCTATGTGCGTATCTCGCATCATGTTCCGAGTGCGTAACCATCACAACGGTTGTTCCGTTACTATTCAAATCGGTCAATAATTCCATCACTTCATTGCCATTTTTCGAGTCTAAATTACCCGTTGGCTCATCGGCAAGAATCAATTTTGGATTGTTCACAACCGCCCGAGCCACGGCACAACGCTGTTGCTGTCCACCCGATAATTGTTG
>JAYVRF010000128.1:0-6486 GCA_043756925.1 Arcicella sp.
GACTTCATTTTACGCAAGAAGTCTTGCAAAACCTTGAGAAACAAGAATTTAAGCAAGATTTTCTTACGCTTCATGTGGGAGCAGGAACATTTCAACCCATTAAAGTTGAAAACATCATTGAGCATAAAATGCACAATGAACAAGTGGTTTTCACGAAGAAAAATATTGAAAATCTCTTAGAAAATCTTGGCAATATCATCCCCGTCGGCACAACTTCCATGCGTACTTTGGAAAGTATTTATTGGTTTGGCGTAAAGTTTTTAAAAGGTGATGATTCGCCATTTTTGATTGAAAAATTATATCCCTATCAACATGAAAATTTGCCTTCGGTGGAAGATTCTCTGAAAGCAATTTTAATGGAAATGGAGGGAAAAAATATTGAAGAAATTACGGCAGAAACGGAAATTTTTATCTTTCCAAGTTATCAATTTAAGATTTGCAAGGGCATTATCACCAATTATCATCAACCCGAAAGCACGTTGATTCTCTTGATTGCCGCATTAATTGGCGAAGATTGGCGAAAGGTTTATGACGAAGCTATGATAAATGATTATCGGTTTTTGAGTTATGGAGATTCTTCATTGTTGTTGCCCTGATATGAACCTATTTTATCAATACCAAAATAACTAACTTCCATAAATCGTTCTCTGAAACCAATAACAAATCCCAAATAACCGAAATGGAGCCATTAGCCGAAAGAATGCGTCCCGATACCCTTGACGACTACGTTGGACAACAACATTTGGTTGGTCAAAAGGCAGTTCTACGTCGTGCGGTGGAAGCTGGGCGAGTGCCTTCGTTTATTCTCTGGGGACCTCCTGGCGTTGGAAAAACCACTTTGGCGAGTATCATTGCCAAAGCCTTGAAACGTCCATTTTATTCACTTTCAGCTATCAATTCGGGCGTAAAAGACATTCGGGAAACCCTTGAATTAGCCAAGAAACAACAATTTTTTGATTCCCCCTCTCCTATTCTTTTCATTGATGAAATCCACCGTTTTTCAAAATCTCAGCAAGATTCTTTATTGGGTGCGGTTGAAAAAGGGGTTGTTACTTTGATCGGTGCGACTACTGAAAATCCTTCATTCGAGGTCATTTCGGCACTTTTATCCCGTTGTCAGGTTTATGTTTTAAAGTCTTTATCAAAAGAAGAATTGATATATTTGGTCAATCAGGCTTTGGAGAAAGATGTCTTTCTGAAAAATCGAAACATCGTTATCAAGGAATATGAGGCAATGCTACAATTTTCGGGCGGTGATGGGAGAAAGTTGTATAATATTTTGGAATTAGTCACGACTTTTGGCGAAGGCGAAACCTTGGAAATTACCAACGAAATGGTGGTGGAGAAGTTGCAACAACACATTGCTTTATACGACAAAGACGGTGAGCAACATTACGACATCGTCTCGGCTTTCATCAAATCTATTCGTGGTTCAGACCCCGATGCTGCGGTTTATTGGCTTGCTCGCATGATTGAGGGAGGCGAAGATATTGAGTTTATTGGCAGACGACTATTGATTTTAGCATCGGAAGATATTGGACTTGCCAACCCGAACGCACTCCTGATGGCGAACACTTGTTTTCAAGCAATTCGAGTAATTGGACTGCCCGAATCACGAATTATTTTATCCCAAACAGTTATTTATTTAGCCACTTCACCCAAAAGTAATTCGGCTTATTTGGCGATTGATAATGCTTTGTCAGAAGTTCGTCAATCAGGGAATTTATCCGTTCCTTTGCACTTACGTAACGCTCCCACAAAATTGATGAAGGAATTGGATTATGGCAAAGACTACAAATATGCTCATAATTACGAAGGAAATTACGTAGAACAACAATTTGTTCCCGATGAAATTAAGGGCAAACATTTCTTTGAACCGCAGGATAATTTAGCGGAACGGAAGATTAAGGAGGTTTTAGATTTGAGGCGGAAGTAAATTTTAGACTACGGATGAACTCGCAATTCCATTGCAGGTTCATCCATAGTCTAAAATTTAATCTGAAATTATGAAATTATTCAACCTCTAAACCTCACAAACCCAAACATCTCTCCAGCCTTAAACTCCTGACTATCAGCGGGTAATTCCACAAATCCATCACAATCGGTTAAATTCGCAAAGTCTGCCGAACCACTGCCTTCAAAGGGGGTCGCCATCATTTTTCCGTTTTGAAAGTATGTTTTTACGGGTACAAAATAGGTACTGTTTAGTTTAAAAAATACGTCTTTATCCAAAATTACTTGCTCTTGTTTTTGATTTAAGAAGTATTTACAGAAACATAAAAATGTGGAAACTGGATTGCCTGGTAAAGCAAAAATCGTCTTTCCTTCTTCTGATTTTCCAAACCAAAAAGGCTTTCCTGGCTTTTGAGCTACTTTATGAAACAATTTTTTTATTCCCAAATTAGTTAGAATCTCTGGCACAAAATCTTTCTTTCCAGCCGATACGCCTCCACTCAAGAGAAGTATGTCGTGGTTTAATAAAATCTCTTTTAACTTACTGAATAACAACTCTTTATCATCTTTTAAATGAAATAAATTTGCTTTAATTCCAATTTGTGCCAACGCCCCAGCGAGCATATAGGAGTTAGACATTCTGATTTGATAGGGTTCTGGATTTGTAGTAATTTCGACCAATTCATCGCCCGTAGAAATCACCGCAACGCTTGGAGAAATTTCTACTAAAACTTTATCTTTCCCAACCGATGCCATCACTGCAATTTCGGGGGGTGAAATCTTCAATCCTTTCCACAAAAGTACGTCTCCTGCTTTACGGTCAGAGCCTTTTGGATGGATATTTTGCCAGTCCTTAATTTCACGTTGAGAAATTAAGAATTTAGCGTATTTACTCCCCTCAAATTCTTCGATTTCAAGGTCTTCATATCTCACAACAGCTTCACATCCCAATGGCAAAACAGCACCAGTCATAACTTCCATGCAGTTTTTGGGTTTAGTAAGTTGCTTTTGAGACTCTCCCGCATATTGCGTATCTTCAATGAAAGGCATCCATTTCTCTACATCAAAATTATTTGAATTTCCTCCTCTGAACGTGCTATGAGCTATTGCTACACCATCCATTGCCACTCGATTAAAAGGCGGAAAATCTCTATCGGCAATAATATTTTCTGCTAAAATTAATCCCAAACTTTCAAGCACTGGAACTTCTGAAATACTTGGGGTAAAAGCATTTTCTTTGACTATTTTGAGGGCTTCGTTTACTGAAATCATGGTTTAAGGATTTGGGAATGAAGGGTTGGGGATTAGGTTTTAAAATCAAATTAATGACCATTTTCTGAAACCTTTCGCTGATGGTTTTATCTTTACACAAAAATAGAAATTTAAGTTTATAAAAATCGAAATTATGTCTTTTACGCATTTAGATAATAACAATAATCCCTCAATGGTGGATGTGTCCGAAAAAAATATAACCAACCGCACGGCAACGGCTCAAAGTATCGTGGTTTTGACGGATGAAATTATGGCAAATTTTAAAGACGGAGACCTTCAAACAAAGAAAGGTTCTGTTTTGCAAACTGCCATCATTGCGGGAACAATGGGAGCAAAAAAGACCCCAGATTTAATTCCAATGTGCCATCCTTTGGGTTTAGACTCTTGTAAATTCAAGATAGAAGTGTTTGGTAATGAGATAATTATACAATGTACTTGTTCATTAACGGCAAAAACGGGCGTAGAAATGGAAGCTCTCACTGGAGCAAGTATTGCCGCCTTAACAGTGTATGATATGTGCAAGGCTTTTTCGCATGATATTGTAATTAAGGAAACGAAATTGCTTTTGAAAACTGGGGGGAAGAGTGATTATAAAATGTACCACGATTTTCCAAAATCGTAAAATAAAATGATACATTTTTCCATATCAGCATTAATTTTAGCAGGCGGACAAAGCTCCCGCATGGGGGAAGAAAAACGCTTGATAACTTATCACGGAAAACCCCAAGAACAACATCTTTTTGAATTATTAAGTCTTTACTTTTCAGAGGTTTATGTATCCACAAATCAAAATCAAATGACTGATTTACCACATATTCAAGATTTAGATTTTGGGGTAAAAAGTCCGATGGTGGGAATTGTTTCAGCCTTTAGTAAAAAACCCGATTCAGCATGGTTGGTGGTGGCTTGCGATATGCCTTTTTTGGATAAAAAAGTCATTGAATTCTTATTAAAACACCGAAATTTAGAAAAATATGCCACTGCTTTTGAGAATCCCGATGAACATTTTCCAGAACCTTTACTAACAATTTATGAACCCAAAATCTTTCCAAAATTGCAAGAAGCAATCAATCAAGGGAAAAAATCACCGATGAAAATTTTGCAAAACTTGGATATAAAATTGTTGCAAAACTTTGAAAATCAATGGATTATAAATATTAATACTATGAATGAAAGGAAGGTAATTAACAACTTTTAGTATAATTTACTCGTAATATTCTTACGTACTTGATACTTCAAACCTTGTTTCAAATTTTTAACAAGCGGAACGCTGCCCGCTCAAAATTCACCAATTAATTAAATGCAAGAGATAGCCTTCACGATGAAACTCAAAAAAGGATTTGAGCAGGAATACAAAAAACGCCACGATGAAATTTGGGAAGAACTTTCAATTACACTTTATGAGGCTGGCATCAGAGATTATGCCATTTATTTAGATGAAAATTCGGGTACATTATTTGCGGTTCAAAGACGGATTGATGGGCATACGATTGACTCGCTTCCAGAACTACCAATTATGAAAAAATGGTGGGCTTTTATGGCGGATATTATGGAAGTAAATTCGGATAATTCACCCGTTTCGGTGGCTTTGACCTGTGTGTTTAAAAATTAAAAATATACGTTTATTTTAAGGATAATTGAAAAGCATCGAACATACTGGATAAACTAATTTTAAGTATAGGTTTCAGAAAATATCTTTTACAATAAACTAAATAAATAATCAATTACCGTGAAGAATAAAGTCCTAAAAATCCACCCAAACGACAACGTGATTGTTGCTCTTACTGATTTATTCAAAGGTGAAACCGTTGAATTGGATGGTCAAAAATATATACTTCAAGAAGACATTGCGGCAAAACATAAATTTGCGATGGTTGATTTTGAAATTGGGTCGGAGATAAAAATGTACAATGTGTTGGTCGGAAAGGCACAATCGTCTATTTTGAAAGGTGGAAGTATCAATATTTTCAATGTGAAACACGCCGTTAATTCTTTTGAAGTTCGGGATAATCATGCCGATTGGCAACCACCCGATTTATCGAAGTTTACAGGAAGAACTTTTAACGGTTTTCATCGCCCAGACGGCAGTGTTGGAACGGCAAATTATTGGTTGGTAATCCCCTTAGTTTTTTGTGAAAATCGAAATATTGAAGTGCTTCGTGAGGCTTTGGTGGATGATTTGGGATATGCTCGAAAACATACGTACCGAAACCAAACCAACGACTTAATTTCCTTGTACAAAGCGGGTAAAACGATTGAGGAAATCCTTTTGGCTGATATTCAAAGTACCTCATGTTCAATCCAAAAACAGAAACTTTTCCCCAATGTTGATGGCGTAAAATTCCTCCTCCACGATGGCGGTTGCGGAGGAACACGACAAGATTCTACGGCTCTTTGCGGAATGCTGGCGGGTTATATTACGCACTCCAATTGTGCGGGAGCAACCGTTTTGAGTTTGGGTTGTCAGAATGCCCAAGTGGGTGAATTACAGGCAGAAATCACTAAAAGAGATGCTAATTTCCAAAAACCACTTTATATTTTAGAGCAGCAAAACATCGGTACAGAATCTGAAATGATGGCTCAGGCACTCAAAAAAACGTTTACGGGTTTGATTTTAGCCAATCAAAATGTTCGTCAACCTGCACCCTTAGACAAATTAATTATTGGTTTGGAATGTGGGGGTTCGGATGGATTTTCGGGAATTTCTGCTAACCCCGCCATCGGCTACACTTCTGATTTATTGGTGGGTGTGGGCGGAACAGTTATCCTCGCTGAATTTCCTGAATTGTGCGGGGTTGAACAAGAACTGACCGACCGTTGCGTGAACCGTGAGGATGCTAAATTATTCAGTCATTTAGTAAAAACTTATAACGATAGAGCCAAAGCCGTTGGGTCGGGTTTCGACATGAATCCTTCCCCTGGTAACATCAAAGACGGACTCATTACGGACGCCATTAAATCGGCGGGAGCGGCAAAAAAAGGCGGTACTTCACCCATTACTTCGGTGTTGGATTATCCCACGAAAGTAACTCAAAAAGGGCTTTGTTTGCTCTGTACGCCAGGAAATGATGTGGAATCAACCACTGCGGAGGTGGCTTCGGGAGCTAATTTAGTGTTGTTCACCACGGGTTTGGGCACACCCACGGGTAATCCGATTGCTCCCGTGATAAAAATTGCCACAAATACTAAATTATTTAATAAAATGTCAGATATTATTGACCTCAATACAGGTACCATCATCGAAGGAGAAGAGAGTATTGA
>JAYVRF010000129.1:0-6459 GCA_043756925.1 Arcicella sp.
TATTTACACTAATCCCTATCTCCTAAAACTTAACCTCTAATCAGTAATTAACCAAATTCTATCCAAAGGGTGTCCTTGTTCTTGGAGTTCCACTAATACTTTTTCGGTGTCTAATGTATTCACTTTTTTGCCCACGTAATCAGCATTTATGGGTAAATCTCGGTTATAAATTCTATCAATCAACACGCACAATTCTACCTTTTCGGGGCGACCAAAAGCAGTCATGGCATCCAAGGCTGAACGTACCATCCTACCCGTTGCCAAGACATCATCAATTAAGATAACTCGCTTATTTTCAATAACAAAGGGGACTTTTGTCTCATTGGCTTTTACTAATTCTCTCCTTCTAAAATCATCCCGATAAAAAGTTGCATCTAATACACCAAATGGAATAGTTGTACCCGTAATCTCTTTTAATTCTTGATGAATTCGTTTGGCAAAATGAATCCCTCTTGGTTGCAAACCAATGATAACCGAATCGGCAAAATCCTGGTGATTCTCAATCAATTCTTGACAGAGACGGCTGATGGTAATTTCCAGAAGTGGACTTGAAAGGATAAGTTTGCGTTGCATAGCCTACAAAGATAAATTAAGAAGTGGTTTATTGAAAATTAAAAATACTTTTTTTAGGCTTCGACTTCTTATATATTTGATAAAAAAAATCCCGAAAGTTTTTTAAAACTTGCGGGAAGTTAAATTATCTAAAATATCGACAATAAAATATTTAGTTTTTAATTTCATTATTCAGAGTTATGAACTACAAATTATAATGCGACCTAATCACTCCTTTATACCCATGTTGTGAGAGCCATAACATTTTCTCATTAGCTGCTTCTTTGGTATAAAATTCGCCGAACATTAATCTCAATATTTTTCCAGCATCCTTCGTTCCTACCTGCACGTAAATCTCATCTTTCTTAATGCCCATTTTCACCAATTCATCGTATAAATCCTGAACCATATCTAAGCTTGAAAGTGCTGTTACTTGCACACCAAAGCCTTTTGGCGATTTTTCAATACCGTTAATGTTATAAGTATGATTTATGGTAAATGGAAGAGCAACGGCGGGAAAAGCAGCATTGGTTACAATTTCTTTCGTAGATATTTTTACTTCTTTTGCATCTTTCAATTCTTCTTTTGAATTTACTTCACGCCCTTTGTTTAGAAGATTATCAAGGGCTTTGTCAATTGTTTTTTCGGGTGCGGAGGACATCACAACTTCCAAGCGTACTTTTGCTTTTCCGCTTGCCATCATGCCCAATTTTGAAGCCGCCTCTTTGGATAAATTAATAATTTTGCCTTCTTCTTCGCACTTGCAATAATCATTGATTCTGACTTGTACGCTAAGATTATTCTCTAAATTTGTTACCTTTACAATGGTATTCAAAGGATATTTAGAATGTGAAGCGGTTAGCAACGCATCATCATATTTTTCACCAAAAGAGGTCAATTTTCCTTTTAGATTAGCAGCATAATAACGAGCAGTGCCTTCTTCCGAATACCCCCCTTTGCCGACAAGACCAATTTGACTAAATGATGCAGAGGTATTACAAAAATTTCCAACTACAATGAATACAGATAAAATAATCTTTTTCATGGCGATAATGATTTATGTTTTAATGGGTTAAAATTATACTCAGGATGTTGGTAACTTCATCATATTTTTTAGAAAATTGTTTATATTATTGCATAAATCTTACTAAAAGTCCCGATACTATGCAAATCTAAACACATTTTTTAAGATTCAATTTAATATTTGCAATTTATGTGCCAATTTATGTAAGCGACTATAAGGCTGTTTTAACTTAACGGTTTTAGATAAAAGACTTTTAGATTACATTCTCTCTTACCTAAAACCTTTAACATTTACCTAAAAAAAATATTTTATGAATAATATTCCATTAACAATTCAAGGACAACAACGTGTTATTATTGAACATATAACGCCACAATTAGAAGGCGGAAGATTTGCAGTTAAAGCTTTTGTAGGCGACTTGATAAAGGTAGAAGCTGATATATTTTTAGATGGACATGACCTCCTTTCGGCTAACTTGATTTATAAATCTTCAAAACATACAGCATGGAATAGAATTCCCATGAATTTTGTGAATAATGACCATTACCAAGCAGATTTTTCGGTTTATGAAAATGGTTTTTATACTTATACTATTGAGGCTTGGGTCAATCATTCTGCCAGTTGGGAACACGAAATGGTGATGAAAGTAAAGGATGGTCAGCACGTGAATGTAGAACTTTTGATGGGGGCAAATATCTTAGAGAAGATGGTAGAAATAGCAACTGAAGAAGATAGACCAGCACTGAAATCTTACGCCAAACTCTTCCGAGACCCGAATCATTATGAAGAATCCGCTGCCTTTTCGAGCAGTCCCCAAATGCACTACTGGATTCATCAATATCCTGATAAACAGCACGTTAGTATTCATAGAGAACTAAAAATATGGGTGGATAGAGAGCGTGCTGCCTTCTCTTCTTGGTATTCGATGTTTCCTCGTTCAGCTTCTAATGACCGTAATCGTTCCCACGGAAATTTTAAAGATGTTGAAGATAATGTATTACCCCGCATCAAATCTTTGGGGTTTGATGTGCTGTACATCCCCCCTGTTCACCCCATCGGAATGCAGTTTCGGAAGGGCAAAAATAACTCAACTACAATTCAAGAAGGCGAACCTGGCGTACCTTATGGCATTGGTTCTGGAGAAGGCGGACATACCGCCATTCATTCAGAATTGGGAAGTTTGGATGATTTGAAATCTTTGATAAATGCCTGTAAATCAATGGATATTGAGCTGGCAATGGACTTAGCTATTCAATGTTCGCCCGACCATCCGTGGGCAAAGGAACATCCAGAATGGTTCAAAATTCGCCCTAATGGCACGATTCAATACGCTGAAAATCCACCGAAGAAATACCAAGATATTTACCCCCTAAATTTTGAATCGGAGAATTGGCAAGGGCTTTGGGAGGAACTAAAAAATGTAATGATGACGTGGGCATCATGGGGCGTTCGGATTATTCGGGTAGATAATCCACACACCAAGGCATTTGGCTTTTGGGAATGGGTAATTGCTGAGGTTCAAGCTGTGTACCCAGATATGATTTTCTTGGCAGAAGCCTTCACAAAACCGCTCGTGATGGCACAACTGGCGAAGTTGGGTTATACGCAATCATACACTTATTACACGTGGCGAACCACAAAATACGACTTGATTGAGTACATGACCGAACTCACCAGAACTGACAAGGCACTGTATATGAGACCCAGTTTTTGGGCGAATACCCACGATATCTTACCGTATAATTTGCAAGGAGGAACTGAGCCAATGTTTATTAACAGATTCTTCATGGCGGCAACGTTATCTTCCAATTACGGAATTTTCGGACCATTTTATGAAACGATGGTAAACGAAGCCAATCCAGGCAAAGAAGAGTATAAAAACTCTGAAAAGTACGAAATAAGAAAATGGGATTGGAATTTTGAGAATAAACTGACCTACGTAATTCGCCAAACTAACAAAGCAAGGGCAGAAAATACTGCTTTACAACGCACCAATAATATTACGTTTTGCGATATACAAAATGACAATATTTTGGCATATTTAAAAACTCATTGGAACGGTAGCCGTATTTTGTGCATCGTAAACCTTGACCCTTATAATACACAAAGTGGATGGGTGGGTGTACCTTTGCATCTGATTGGCAAAAAGCAGGATGAAGAATACATAGTTCACGATTTGATTACGGGGTCAAAATATTATTGGAAAGGAGAATACAATGCCGTAGAGCTGAATCCAAATTTAATGCCGATGCACTTGTTTAGGATTGAGGATTTGTAAACGTTGGAAGCAGATGAGAAGGATGTAAACAATATAAATTTGAAAAAATGATTCCAGAATCCCCATTGAACAATAGTTTAGTAGGGATTTTTTTATTTTCCAAAGATAACCTGTGAATTATGCAATATATAAAATGAGTTGTATAACGCTATCCTTAATTAAAAGCCTCACCTTTACTTTATGTTAGAATTTTTTCTAAATCGTTAACCAATGTTAAACCTGTGGAATATAAAGATTATTATAAAATATTAGGACTTGAAAAAACAGCTTCGCAGGAAGAAATAAAAAAGGCTTATCGAAAGTTGGCGGTGAAACATCATCCTGATAAAAATCCAGATAATAAAGTGGCTGAGGAGAGTTTTAAGCTCGCCAATGAAGCCAATGAAGTATTGGGAAATCCTGAAAAACGGGAAAAATACGATGAATTAGGGGAAAATTGGCAACAATATGAAAAACAAGGTAATCAGGGCGGCGGAAATCCCTTTGGTGGTCAGAATTATTACCAAGAAGGTGGCAATGATTCTTTTGGGGGACAATCAGATTTCTCCGATTTCTTTGAACAGTTTTTCTCGGCAAGAGGCAGAGGTAACGGAAAACCGCAAAATAGAAAAGGGGGCAATTATGAAACCGAAATGGAAATTACCTTGTCAGAAGCCTATCAAGGAACGAGCAGAATCATTCAAGTTGATAATGAAAAACTTAGAATTACCACCAAACCTGGCACAAAAGACGACCAACAGTTACGCATAAAAAATAAAGGAGCAAAAGGCGTTGGCGAAGGACTACGAGGAGATTTGTTTGTACGGATAAAGGTAAAAAACCATTCTGATTTTATTCGTAAAGGTGATGATTTATATTTTACTCAAAACATTGATTTATTCAAGGCAATTTTAGGCGGTGAAATTTTGGTAACAACTTTATCAGGACAAGTAAAAATCAACATTACGGAAGGCACTCAGAATGGTAAATCTATTCGTTTAAAAGGAAAAGGAATGCCCATTTATGACAAACCAAACGTTTTTGGAGATTTTTATATTCAATTGCAAATACAAATACCAACGGGACTAACAGATGAGCAAAAAGAGCTATTTGAAAAAATAAAAGCAACTTTTTAAAAATAAATTTGACATCGTTAATGGGAATACCAACCACTGGCAAAAATATTGTTACGAATTATTTTCTACCTCAATATCCTTAATTTGGGCTGCCAGTTCAGTATATTCTTTATGCAATTCGATAATTTCTTGCTCGGTTTTCTTATCCACATTTAATACAGCATTATTGGCGGTTTCGTGCGAGGATACCAATTCATTTACCTTTAAATGCAACGATGCCGAAAACCGATTGAAAGATTTTTGGATGATAAATAAACTCAAAAATGTAACTCCCAGAATCACGTCTCCGATACAATGATGAAGGTCTTGAAGATAAAATTGTTTTTGGGTAAGCCAGAAAATGACGGTTATAAAAGCCAAAAGGAACGTAATTGAATTACCAAGAATGGCAGTAGCAATAGAGGTAAGTTTCTCAAAAGCAATTTCACAATATAGATAGATTCTCTTCATATTTATGTGATACTATTATTTCAGCATAAGTGATGCCAACTTTATTACGGTAATCTATTTCCCAAAAACTTCTTTCGATAATTGTTCGTCTAAATGATATAAGTCATTTCTGAAATTCATTTGTCCATTAATATCCACCCAAGCCGTAAAATAAGCAATATAAACGGGAACGGTTGGGGTTAAACGTATGCCCATTTGTTTGTCAGTTTGCAATATTTCATCCACCTTTTCAGGATTCCAGGCTGGATTATTTCTGAGTAAATAATTTGCTAACTTCAACGGATTTTTTACCCGAATACACCCATGACTAAAAGCCCGATTGGTTGATTCAAAGAGGTATCTTGAAGGCGTATCGTGTAAATAAATATGGAAATTATTGGGAAACATAAACTTCATTTTGCCCAAAGCATTATCTCCACCAGGTTTTTGACGGAAATTATAAGGTACGCTTGTGGTATATTTTTTCCAATTAATACCACGAGGATTTATTGGTTTGTCACCCGCAAAAACTTCCATATTATTTTGAGCTAAATAATTACGATTTTTTTTCAAATGAGCCAAAATTTCAGTATTTCCGATGCTTATTGGCACACCCCAATACGGATTTAGGATAATTTGAGACATATTTCCTTTGAAAATACTGGTTCTACGTGCCGTTTGTCCTACTACCACATCAGTTACCAAAGCTTCTTTATTATTTTCATAAATATGCAGTTTAAATTCTGGGATATTCACGAGCAAATACTCCTTTTCCATCTCCACAGGAATCCACCGCAAACGCTCCAAATTAACCATTATTTGCCTAATCCTTACATCAATGGTTTTGTTTAGTTCTAAAAATGTAGCCTTATCAATTTTTCCATTTTCCGTCAAGCCCATTCTGCGTTGAAATCGTTTTGTGGCATTGCTCAAGGTATCTGTAAAAATAATTGTTTTATCATCGATGGCTAAATCGCCAGTGAGTAATAAGTATTGTTTCACATTCACCAAACATGAATCACTGTCGCCAAGTAATAATTCTTTTTTCTTGGTAATAATCA
>JAYVRF010000130.1:0-24403 GCA_043756925.1 Arcicella sp.
AATTAGTAATCAGATTATTAGCTGGGTGGATTTTGATAAATACTTAGATTTGATTAAACCCAAAAAGTATTCAATAGTACAAATTGTATAGTAGTATAAGTAAACGTATAATTACTTGTGCCAAAATTCCCCTCATTTTGACTTACATCATTAATGGAGAATTGATTGGTTACAACTGCCTGCGTAGTAAAATTGATATGGTCTAATTGAATAAACTGAACCGAAGCCGATGACTGAACACTTAAAGAAGTAATAAAAACCCCATTCAAAGCCGTTCCTGCAAAACTCAATCCATTCACCATATTATTGGCTTCTCTGGTTTGTCCAGAAGGAACCGAACCCGTGGAAGCCACATTCACCGTAGCAGTCAGTGTACTACCCCCTACTAATGTTCCCACAAAAGTAATAGTACCATTCGTTGGGGTAAAACCATTAGTATTTAAACCAACATAAGAGGCAAAAGTATTTATTTTAAAGGAGGTGCTGGCATTGGAAATTGTAATTGTTCCAGACCGACCCACGCCATCAGTAGTATTGTTTAAATATATGTAGGCGAGAGAATTATTAAAACCAAAATTTCCACCATTATTATATTTAAGCGTTGACGAAAAACTAATACCACTTTCAGAAAAAGTATGTGGTGTAGCTTCATCAACGGTAGTTTCATTCTCAAAATCTTCCGTTGCCGTTGTTTGTGCAGAAGCACTAATTGACATCAATAAAACAACACAAAAAGCCAATAGACTTTTGAATGCTTTGTTGAAATAGGAATGGGTAAAGTTCTTTTTCATATCATTATGAATTTTTCGGTATGTGTTATTTTAAAACCTTCTAAAAATCAATGTTTTGAGGTAACCACCATTATAATAATAAATCTTTTAAGTATCTTACTATCAAGTATTTATAAATTATTTTTCATAAAAATTACAAAATCCGAATAGAGTTAAAGATGTTAAAGACCATAATTCTATTCGGTAAATCACTATAATAAAGCCTTAATTTCTTGAAGGGAAAATCCCTTGCAAAGCAATACAGTAATTCATGACAAGGTATGGTTGCATATTATTATGAGCTTGATTTCCGCCAGCCGCAGTAGTTCCAGATGCCATATTTACTGGTGTTGTTACTCCATTGGCATAAACGATTGGCATAGTATTACCGCCACGTCCTGATGAAGCCATAGAAGCACCTTGGGCAATAGCTTGTGTTGGACTATCGCCCGAAGCCGTCATCAAGTGAGTGTGTACTGGCATTTCAGTGCTGAGAAGCGTAACGTTTTCTGTACCGCTCATTTCTCCTTGTGTTCGTGGAGTTAATCCTGATCCATTACCCATACCAATTGGCACTCTACCTTGAAGGTTAGGCAAGCCAAAAGTGCTTACTCCATCGCCACCATAAGTAATGCCAAGTAATGAGAAAAGTGCGGAATTTTGAGCAATGGATAGCAACTGTCCATTACACAATGCCCAGCCCTGCGGGGCGAAATTGAAGCCAAACATGGCTATCATACCGAGATATACGTCCATTGTAGTAATTTGTTTAAACTGTTATGAAAAAGAAATGATATACTTAAAACCTTTGGTTAAAAATATCCTTCAAGCAAAATTGGTTGCGACCTTAGAATCCAGATAAATATCAAACTGAACTGTAAATAAACTCGCTTCAAATTTCGTTTTCGGCAATATAGTCTTGAATTTTTCGGGTGCTAAATTCACGTGAAAATGATCAACCCAAGCCTTTCCATCACACCCAAAATGGAGTTTTGTTAAAAGTCCAGCTCCATTTTGGTCTTTGATTTTAAAGTAAATTCTTCTCATTCTAAAATATCCATCTTCATAATGCTTTTCTGGAAAATCAGTCTCGAAACTGTTATTCCCTTCTGAATCCGTAGTTAGTTTTCCTTCATATTCAAACCGTGAAGGGCTTTTCTCTGAATTATTATGCCAAATCTCAATCGTGGCATTTTCACAGGACTTGAATCTTTATACCGAATTATTCCATTCACTTTTACAAATTCATGAGCCTTCTTTCTGAGGTTTATTACTCATCCACTGATCGTTTGATTAGCCTTAGCGTGTGTAATCAAAGGAAAAAAACTAAGCCCTAAACCGATATAGACAGAGTTTTTGCAAAAATTTCTACGACTGTTTGACATTATAATATGATGGTTTTGGTTTTAAATAATGTATTATCTTAAACACCTCACCTTCAACAAAATACCAAAATTTCTATCTTAGCATCTTAGCAAAATTAGAATTGATTTTTTGTTCGTGTAAGGGTAAAAATACCTGTTTTATGAATTTAGTTGTTGAATTGTTGATGATTAGCTATCCAACAATTTAACAATTAGTCAAAAGCCACGTATAATTGTGATTTGTGAATATTTTACTCCGAAAAATTGAATGAATGTTTTTTAGGCAGGAATGTAATTTGAAAAGGCAAAATGATTTTAATGTAAGAACAGTTTTTGATTGTAATCGGGAGAAAATTTGATTATTGTTTTTACAAATGTGTAAACAATTTTCCATGGTTTTTAATACCAAAAAAGTAACATAATCTTCATTAACAAAAGGACAGCTTTCGAGTGAAATATCCGTTTTTATTAACTTTTCGTGTGTTAATGATTGAGGTGTTCATAATGTACTCATGGTCTAAACTACGTTCTCATCCAAATAAGCATTTTTGGGTAAGATTTCGAATTGTTTTGTTGTGTGTTAGTTACTCTTTCTATCATGCCATTTTCAATCAATAATCCTGTCAAAAAACTTTGCTCAGAAATCTGACGATAACCGACAGGAATACCTATATTTTGAAGAAAATCGGTAATCATATGATTGTAAATGGCAAGAAGTGGCACATTGTTACAGAGATTTGCCGAATAATAAATAAAATTGTTGTAAAATAAGGATTTTGTATGTGAACAATAGAAACAATTGTAAGTGGATCAGTAAAACTCGTTCTACTTCTTACATAAATTTTTAGCAAATAACAAAAAAGCGAATTCAATGAATGAAATTCGCTTTTTTTAATTGAAGTTATCCTCCCTAATTCTTTGCTTTCGTAGTTATTAAAATAACGCCATTTTTTTCTTTGGCAATCTCTATTTCCGTGACTTCTAATTTATCAATGTCTTCAACTTGAACATTCTTGTGCAAATAGCCCGAATCAGCCAATTTTCCGTCAATGACGTAAATTGCATTGGGTGGAAAATCAGATGGTGGCGTACATTTTTCGATTTTTGATAAATTTCTTTCATGTCTGATAAAAGGTAGTTCAATGTCTCCCTTTGAGGCAATCGTTTGCTTCACCAAAACATTCAAATTGTAAATCCTATTACGAGCTAATTCTCCAAATTGCGAAACTCAAATCTTGGCTTTTAGGAAATTGCTAAACGATCTACATCAAATCTTCTTCTGACCTACTAAGTTTTCTAATTGATTAATTTTGATTTATTCGTTTTATTACGAAATTTTTGTAAGTACAGCATAATTTTATAATGTACTACCATTAAGAAAATTTAACAAAATTGCAGGGATAATGGATTGATAATTGTCGTACATTTACAGCAATATTTCTGCTAAAAATTCGTTATTTTTAGTTATAAAATCTACTTGTATTGTAAACTACCTTTTTGGGCTTTGATTATGAAACGAAATATACTCTTTGGCATTATTTTGAGTGGTTCTTCACTCACAACATTTGCACAATCATCTGATATTGAGAAGCCTATCACGATTATGCCCAATGTCTCCATCCAAAATTTTGATTGGCTCGAACGCTCAACTGTTGGAAATATAGGGGTACAAATTCAGTTTAAACCAACTAAAAATTTAAACATTTCGGTGGATGGAAATGTATTCAAAAGTTTAGGGAATTCAACAAGTTTAGGACGAAATGAATTCTCAATAAATGCCTTTAATGATAAATCTTCCGCAACTTCCATTTTTAATAATAATAATGGAGCATTTGGTTCTACTAACGCCACTATTCCAAAAACCAATTATCAAGGTGCTTTTATCAACATTGATGCGGGGATTCCGATAAAATTAGGGGACAGTTCACGCACAATAATTGAGCCGTTTGTGGGCATTGAAGGGAAAATTTGGAGTCGCACAGCGGACTATGGAACAGAGGGAAATCCGATAGTTTATGAAGAAAAATTTAAGTTTTTGTCGCCTTCTTTGGGAGCAAAATTAAGTTACAGTACCAAATCAAAAGTAAAGATAAGTCTCAGGATGTCGGCGAGTTATCCTGCTATTTCAAAATTAAAAACTGAATCCAAAAGCCTTACAAATCCCAATGCTGAAATTGATTTAACCAAGTGGCTTTCGCCTTCGGTTGAATTGGGGGTAAGAATCAAAAAAATAACATTAAAACTTCGCTACGAAAGAATTAATATTGGAACAGTGGATACAATCAGAGGCTGTTTACCAAGTATGAACATAATGGGACTTTCACTTGGGTACGATTTTTAAGAAAAAAAGGAAGAGAATTTTCAATTTATTTCATATTTCCCTTAATCGCCTCATAATCAGTCTTTAACCTTCCAACTTCACGAGCTAAAAAGGTTTGTAACTGCGTATTAAAATCATGCTGTTCTTCTTTGTTTAGAGAGGCATAATAATCCTTTAATTCTTGATTGATAACCGCACGTTCTTCGTTGGAAGATGCGTTGATGGAGCGTGTATGATATTTCCTAAAGTTGAAATCCATGATAATTAACGTAAAATTATGAATTAATGGGATGACTTTGAGTCATCCCATTAATATTATGCAAGTTAAAACAATTCAAAATAGTTTGATGTTCCTGTCGTAACTTTATACCCAAATTTTAAGAGAAAAAGAGCTAAGTTTGCTTAATTCTCATTTTCAAAGCTCACAGCTTTTCAAATGAAGACTAAAACACAATTAAAAAATAAAATAAATATTGTTACGCTTGGTTGTAGCAAAAACTTAGTAGATTCGGAAGTAATTTATACCCAACTGAAAGGCAACGGCATGAACGTGAGCCACGAATCTAAGAAAGATGATTCAAATATTGTTATCGTCAACACCTGCGGATTTATTGACAATGCTAAACAAGAATCCATTGATACAATTCTCCGTTACGTAGATGCAAAAGAGGCGGGTATAATTGATAAATTATACGTAACAGGCTGTCTTTCACATCGTTATAAAGATGAATTGGAAGCTGAAATTCCTATGGTAGATGCTTTTTTTGGAACAAACGAGTTACCAAGATTATTAAAGACCCTCAAAGCTGATTACAAGCATGAACTCATAGGAGAGCGTCTTTTAACCACTCCAACCCATTACGCCTACCTAAAAATTGCCGAAGGTTGCGACCGTCCTTGTTCATTTTGTGCTATTCCATTGATGCGTGGAGGACACGTTTCTCGAACCATAGAAGATTTGGTCGTTGAAGCAAAATCATTGGTGAGACGGGGAACGAAAGAACTCATTTTGATTGCCCAAGATTTGACCTATTACGGTTTGGACGTTTACAAAAAACGAAATCTTTCTGAACTATTAAAACATTTTTCAGACATCGAAGGCTTAGATTGGATTCGCTTACAATACGCTTATCCAGCGGGATTTCCGATGGATGTCTTAGACGTAATGAACGAAAGACCAAATATTTGCAAATATTTAGATATGCCTTTACAGAGTGGTTCAACCGAAATTTTGAAAAAGATGCGTCGTGGAATTACCCGTGAAAAAACCGAGGATTTAATTAACTCTATTCGTGATAAAGTACCCGAAATTGCTTTAAGAACAACGCTAATTGCAGGACATCCAGGGGAAACCGAAGCAGATTATGAAGAAACATATAAATTTGTGGAAAAAATGCGTTTCGACCGTTTAGGCGTTTTCACGTATTCGCACGAAGACCAAACGCATTCGCATTCTTTTGAAGATGATGTGCCAGCGGAGGTAAAACAAGAACGTGCCGATGAAATTATGGCTTTACAACAGGA
The DNA here is from genome assembly GCA_043756925.1 of Arcicella sp. Lineage (GTDB taxonomy): Bacteria > Bacteroidota > Bacteroidia > Cytophagales > Spirosomataceae > Arcicella. Next base: position 5,979 of record JAYVRF010000130.1, read on the forward strand.
CATTTCGATGGAGTTGAACCAAGCCAAAATTGGGAATACATACAAGGTTTTATTTGACAGAAAAGAGAATGGACACTTTGTAGGAAGAACCCAGTTTGACTCGCCAGAGGTTGATAATGAGGTACTTATTCCTGCATCGCAGTTTGTAAGATTTGGACATTTTACCAACGTAAAAATCAATAAAGCCGAAGAATTTGATTTGTACGGGGATTTGGTTGTGTAGATAAAACTAATTTATTTGAGATTAAATTTTAAAATTCTTACAGAAACCATTTCTGTAAGAATTTTTCTTTTAGTGTAACTTTCTTCAAGTTTTAACGGTTATCAGTGAATATAAATCTTCAAATAAATAAACATTCTAAACAAAGAATCATGCAAGCAAATCTCGGAATCCCTGACTCACATTTACAAGCGGTTGCCCTTGAATTAAATAAATTATTAGCCGATGAATTTGTGCTTTACGCCAAAACTCGTAATTATCATTGGAACGTGGAAGGCAGTAATTTCATGGAAATGCACAAATTGTACGAAGGTCAGTACGAACAATTGGACGAAATTATTGACAATGTTGCCGAGCGTATCCGTGCTTTGGGGCATTATGCAGAAGCCCGCTTGAAAGATTATACACGTTTAACAAATCTGGAAGAACAAGAGTATACTACCGAACAAAAGGCTCAGTTACAGAATCTTTTAGCCGACCACGAAACGATTATCAAGGAATTAAGAAGAATGGCAATCCTTTTTGCCGACGAGCATAAAGATTTAGGAAGTAGTGATTTTGTAACGGGTTTGATGCAAGAACATGAGAAAATAGCTTGGTTTATTCGTTCCTATTTAAAATAAAAATTAAATTTAAAAGCCCTATAGAAATAATTTCTGTAGGGCTTTTTAGATTCAAAAAGTATTTTTACGCTTCCATTTTAGCAACAATCTCTTCTGAAATACCGACCGCAGAGAAACCACCGTCGTGGAAAAGATTTTGCATGGTCACTTTCTTCGTTAAATCTGAAAATAAAGTAATTACATAATCCGCACATTCATCCGCCGAAGCATTTCCCAAAGGCGACATTTGATTGGCATATTCGTAAAAAGCATTGAAACCAGAAATTCCCGTTCCAGCCGAAGTTTTGGTTGGCGATTGTGAAACCGTATTTACACGAGTCCCATTTTTCTTTCCGTAAACATAGCCATACGAACGAGCGATTGATTCCAACATTGCTTTTGCTTGAGCCATATCCGTGTAATCTGGGAACGAACGTTGGGCCGCAATGTATGACAGTGCAACCACCGAACCCTGTGGATTTATAGCATCCATTTTATCAGCAACTTGCAACATTTTGTGGAAGGAAAGAGCTGAAACATCCAATGATTTTAAGAACCATTCGTAGTTCAAATCACCGTAGGGACGTTTTTTACGAATATTTGCGCTCATACCAATCGAATGTAAAACGAAGTCAATTTTACCGCCCAACGCTTCCATCGAACCTTCATAAAGTTTCTCTAAATCCTCTACTGAAGTGGCATCGGCAGGGATAATTTTGGCTTCACATTCTTCGGCTAATTTATTGATTTCGCCTAAACGCATGGCAATCGGTGCATTCGTAAGCGTGAAAATTGCCCCTTCTTGTTTGGCACGTTGAGCCACTTTCCAAGCGATTGAATTAGCGTCTAACGCTCCTGAGATGATTCCTCTTTTTCCTTTTAAAAGTCCGTATGACATGATTTTATTGTGGATTTTCGACGAAAGCCGTCAATTTTGTTATCAAGATTTGAGCTACAAAAGTACGGAGTTTTTATAAGAAAAAATAAAAAAGTCGGTCATTGAAAATCATTGAGCGACTAATACTTAACCAAAACTAAATTAATGTTTTTATTTTATTGTAAGCGTTCCATAGTTTACTCGCATCGTTACAGGAATTCCGCCGCCGTTTAATGTGCCTTTAATAAATATTTTTTCAGTATCACCTTTAAAATTAATGAGCGTACCTGCGTTAATTTTTTGAGCCATACAATCCAAATTTACACCCCTATTCATTGGCATTTTTACAGTCATACTACCAGATGAAGCACTGAGATTCAGCAACTTACCTAATTCTAAAATCTCTGCATCCAAACTCCCTGCACTTGTGGCGGCATCCAATGTTCCGTAGATTTCACGCAAGGCAATTGAACCTCCCGAAGTTTTCACGATTGATTCGCCTCTTAGTTCAGTAGCTTTAATACTTCCACCCGATGTGATGGCACTGATTGTTCCTTTCAAAGCATCCAAATTAATGCTTCCGCCAGAGGTTTTGAGGTCGATTTTACCATCTAAATCATTAGCTGAAATGCTTCCACCCGAGGTTGATAAATCAATATTTCCAGAAGAATTATCAGCAGAAATACTTCCACCAGAAGTTTTAAGATTGATATTATTTTTACAGTTTCTCACTACAATACTTCCTCCCGCAGTTTTTCCGTTCACATTTTCGGTAATGCCTTTTACGTTAATACTTCCTCCGCTTGTGCGTAAATCCACCGAACTTTTTTCGGGAATAAAAGCCTTGAAACCAATACTAAGCGATTTTCTACCCCAATTATCATTCTTATTTTTAGAAAAAGCAACAATTGTGCTTCCCTCTTGGGTAACGCTTAATTCGTAATTTTTGAGTCGTTCTTCTACTTCTTCTTTCGGGAGGATATCACTACTACCATTCCAATTATTAGAACGAATATAAACTTCGATTTTTGCTTCGGTATCGGTTGTTCCAACAACCGTCAATCCGCCAACCGAAGTGTCCATTTTTAGGTTAGTAATGTCTTTTGCCGAAAAGGTTTTTACCAGATGAGGTTTACCCAGATTGGTTTGAGCAAAAGTGGAAAAGGAGATAAACAAAATTGCGAGAATTGAATTGAGTGGTTTCATGTTCTTTAAAGTTTTAATAGTTTTCTTAATAGATGCGTTTTTTGTGGAATAAGTTGTATAATGGATAAAATATTCCTAAACCACCCGCCCATCCAACAAATTTACGATTCTACTACCAATCGCAGCATTTTTTTCTGAATGTGTTACCTGTACAATCGTTACGCCTTCTTGGTTCAACGTCTTGAATAAATCCATGATTTCTTCGCCTTGTTTGGAGTTCAGATTGCCCGTTGGTTCATCCGCCAAAATCAAATCAGGTTTTGTAATCACGGCTCGGGCGATGCCTACTAACTGTTGCTGACCACCTGAGAGCTGGTTAGGAAAAAGATCTTTTTTACCCACCATATTGAATCTATCCAACACATCGGCAACCATTCCTTTGCGTTCAGACGAACCGATGCCGTGATATAACAATGGCGTTTCGATGTTCTCATAAACCGTTAATTCATCAATTAAATGATAGGCTTGAAAAACGAAACCAATGTGCTTTTTATAGAGTTCAGCCCGCTGTTTCTCCTTGATATTTAGCACGTTATTCTCTAAAAATAGATATTGTCCCTCGTTAGGTTCGTCCATCATTCCCAACACGTGTAGGAGCGTGGACTTACCCGAACCCGATGGTCCTATGATGGAAACAAACTCACCTTTTTGGATTTCGAGATTAACATCACGAAGCACAAAAGTACGATTTGCACCCGAATTATACCAGCGGAAAATATTTTTGAGTTGTAGCATTGTGTTGTTAGTCGTTAATAATTTTACTCCGTTCGCAAACTCTTCACGGGATTCGCCACTGCCGCTTTAATGGCTTGATAACTTACTGTTAATAAGGCGATTGCAATTGACATCAATCCAGTAAAAGCAAAAATCCACCACGATATTTCGATTCTATATTCAAAATCTTTTAACCAATCATTTATACAGTAGTATGCAATTGGACTGGCAATTAAAAATGCTAATACAACTAATTTTAAAAAATCTTTTGATAGTAAAATTGCAATATTGATTATACCTGCTCCCAAAATTTTACGAATACCTATTTCTTTTTTACGAGCTTCAGCCATAAAAGCTATTAAGCCAAATAAACCCAAACAAGCAATCATTATTGTCAAAACCATAAAAATAATAAACATATTACTCATGTGTTCAATATTTGTAAAGTGACTATTAAATGCTTCATCTAAAAAGTGATAATCAAAAGGATGTTCGTTATCATATTTTTCATAGATATTTTTTATTACAGCAACTTTCTCTTGAATATTCGCTTTTGGATTCAATTTAACATAAAATGACCCAGCACTAATATTAGATGTATCTGCTTTCATAAGAAAATATGCCATTGGTTCAATCTTAGATAATGTTCCTGAATAATGAAAATCTTTTAAAACCCCTCCAATTTCCTGATTTGTCGTACTTCCCGATACGGTAAAAAATTGTTCAATCGGATTACCTTTAATTCCTAATGCTTTTATCGCAGATTCGTTGAGAAATACTTTTCCATACCAAATATTTGAAGGTGTACTTTTTGGAGGAATATCCCATTTTAAATTCAACAAATCAAATATTTGAGCATCACAGTTAACAGAAGTTATAAATAATTCTTTTTGTGTTTGTTTATTTAAAACTTTGATTTCACCCCATCCATTAAAAATATTATCAGTGGAAGAACTTATATTTTCTACACCAGTAAGTTTTGCAACTTCATCTCTGAATGCAACATATTTCCTTCCTCCCTCTTCAAAATTAATGTATAAGACTTGCTCTATATTCATCCCCAAATCTTTATCTTGAAGATATTTCAACTGTCTTTGCATCATAAAAGCAACTATAATTAATGTTACAGAAACGACAAATTGAACAACTGTGATAGTTTTTCTAAGAGTTACTCCTTTTAATTGGTTTGAGAATTTGCCTTTAATGGTTTCGATAGGTGAAAAACTTGAAAGAATTATTGCTGGATAACTGCCTGTAAAGATTAAACTCACAATAAATACGACAAGTAGAGTATATAGATAAAAAGGATTGAATAAGAATGAGTCATCTATTTGTAATCCCAGAAGGTCATAAAAAGGTTGTCGAAATAATTCTACCAATAAAAAACCAATTCCAAAAGAGATAGAACACATTAAAAACGATTCTATATAAAATTGTTGAATTAACGACTTTCGATTAGCTCCTGCAACCTTACGGATTCCAACTTCTTTTGCTCTTTTGGTGGAAAGTGCCGTCGATAAACTTATGTAATTAAAAAAAGCCAAGAATAAAATCAATATTCCAACTACTGAGAAAATTTTGACATATCTAAATTGATTATCATTAGATGCTAAACCAAATCCTTCTGCGTGTTCTTTTGAAAATTGAGCTAAATAATAAGATGATTTATTATCGAAGAATGCTCCTGTTTGTAAGCCACATTTTAGAATGTTTGATGCTACTTTATTAACTGAATTCTGAGAATTGAGCAATAAAAAAGTTTGGAATGAAGCACTATTTTCCCATGTCATTTTATCATTTTTACTTAGTTTAGGAAATGTACTTAGTGATGTCAAAATGTCAAACTGAAAAGTAGAATTTGATGGAACTTTTTTACATATACCAGTAATAGTAAATTGATGTTTCCCATCGTATAAAAGTACTTTACCAATTGGATTTTTATTTCCGAAATATTTTTTAGCAATTTTCTCATTAATAACCATTGAATAAGGATTATTTAATGCCGTAGTTTTGCTTCCTTCTGTTAGCTGAAAATCAAACAATTGAAAAAATGAAGACTCAACAAATATTACATTTTGTTCAAAAAATGTAAGCGTTGGCTCTTCGGGATTTTTAACAACAATTTTTTTGCTGTAATGGCGATAAATACGAGTATAATTTTCAATTTCAGCATTATTTTCTTTCATGATTGGTGCTAATTTTGAAGATTGAGCATTAACAGTTCCAAAACTTTCTCCAATCATCATTTTTTGCATAACCATATAAATCCTATCCCCATTTACATGAAATTTGTCAAAACTAATTTCATGCGAAACAAACAGAAATATCAGCATAGCCACCGCCATACCAACGGCAAGTCCCACAATATTGATGAAAGAATAAACCTTATTTCTAACAAGGTTTCTAAATGCGATTTTGAGATAATTTTGTAACATAATTTTAGAAAGATAAAATTTGTACGTTTTACCATTAATTTATCCAATGCTATGCCAATAAGTTAAACTGTTGATTATCAGTTGTTTGAATATATTTGTAATTTTAAAACTGTCCGTTTTTGATACAATTCTGTTCGATAATGAACAGAAAGATAATCTTAAATTAGTTTCTGCCGAACAAAATTCACTTCCTCCCGCACATCAACCCGTCCAGAAATCTTCATTAAATCACCCAATAACTTCTTTAAAAATAATTGATGATTTTCTGATTTTTCATTGAAGGGGCGATGATTTAAGGACGTTTGAATTGAAGTCCATTCTTTGAGGAAATCTTTTAAATCTTCATCAAAATAGGTCTCCGCAAATTGCTCAAAAATGTATTGTTCAGCTACTTCGTTTGGGTGAATCAAATCTGGTTTATAAAAACGATAATCCCGCAAATCATCCATCATAATTTCGTAGGACGGAAAATACTCAACGTCCTCATAATCGGTGTTTAAGTAATGACAAGCGGCTCTGAGAATTGATTTTGATACCTGATTTTCGGGTATGCCATCTTTCGTATGTCGTACGGGTGAGACGGTTAGAATTATCGTTAAATCTGGGTTAATTTCTTTCAGTTCTTTACGTAAAGTCGCAAAGGATTTACAAATATCTTTTACGCTCAAAAGTTCTTTTTCAAACAGCTTATTGGGCATTTTATGACAATTGGCTACGTAAGTTTGAGGATTCAAAAGTCGGTACATGAAGGCAGTTCCGAAGGTGATGAGTAAGTAATTTGTGGTGGGTAATTGGCAATTAATCGCAAACAAAGTCTGATTAATTTGCTCACTTAGATTCTCTTTTGAATTACTGATAAATTGCGAATGGAAATCATAATGAAACCACATTTTCTGATTTTCAACGTACAAGCGTTCATCCGCTTGTGTGTAGGTGGGAGAGAGAATTTTGAAGATTGAAAGTGGATTAAAAAGCGTTCCGAATGGATTAACTAAAACATCTAACTTATTATCCCTTAACTGATTACCAACCACATCAGCAAAACAAGAACCAACGGTTAAGAGTTGAGAATCAAGCGAAATTTTATCTTTTGATGGTGGAATTTGGAAAGTTGTTCTGAAATTTTGCATTGTTTGAGTAGTAGTTATTAAAGGAACTTCCCGAAACACCTCCGTTGTGGGTTAAAACTTTCGGAAAGTTTTGGAAAGAAATTCAAATCACTTGTTTTCACAAAATCAAAAAAAGGGATGAAAAGAAAAAGAAGAATTACACCTCTTTCTCCTTTCATCCCTTCCTTCTTTTCTCCTAAAATTTATCTTTCTTTCACTTGAAACCTCAACGTATCAGCATTAACGCCCGTGAAAATTCCTAATCCATTGGTGATAGTTGTTGGGGGCGTACTTATATTTTGTGAGGTTGTCCCTTCGGTATTATACAAAGTCGCATAATCAGGATTTACTTTCAACAAAACAACATTATATCGTCCAAAATACAGAAATTGTTGTGAACGCAAACGAGTTTCCGTTCCTTGCACGGGCTGACTTCTAAAACGATTATTGAAGTTGTTAAAAGCGGCTGTTGATGAGGTAGGTAAGGTTACCACTAAATCTAATTTAGGTTCGATGTTTTCCGAAACTACGAAATGATACTCACCTTTTGGATTCAACCACGTTAAATTAACGTCTATATTTCCATCTACATCACGCCCAAAACCACTCGTAATGACTTGCCGAGTACGAACAATTGAAGTAATATCAGATTTTAAACCAATAGGTTTTGTCGGAATAATGGTGCTTGCAGAAACCGTTTTACCATTATAATCAAATGATAGTGAGTAAGTTACGCCCACTTTCAATTTTACGTTTGCCTCAGAACGATACAAAGAATCTAACCCAGAATAAGGCTTCAATACATACGTTTGTCCATCACCCGTAACCTTAATCGAAAGACCAGGAATCAAAGTTTCTCTATTGGCTAAATTTTCGGTATAAAGTATCTCTTTTTTTACCTTAATCGCAATGGGTTGATTGGGTACTAAATATGCCTCCACGATTGGTTTTGCTCCTCCTGGAATGGTATTCACAGTGGCTTTGTCACAGGCAGTCAATAATCCTAACATCATTAAAAATGTTAAGGTTAGGGTTAATTTATATGTTGAATATGATTTCATTTCTTTAATTTGGGACAAACTTCCCGAAAGTTTTAACCCATAATGGAGATGCTTGGGGAAGTTTAAAAACTACACTTATTTAAACTTGTAACTAAACGTAATATTTGGTGTAAACCCTAAATAATTTACATCCGTAACCGATAAATATTTTTGATTGGTCGTTGCATCCGTAAGCGTTTGGTATTTCTTGAACCATACGTTTCGCTGTCCATAAACATTGTAAACCGAAAATCCGACACTACCATGTCCGAAATTATAAGTTGCCGACACATCCAAACGATGGGAATCTGGCAAACGGTTTCCATTAATATTTGATGGATCAGTGAAAGTCCTTTCAGAACCGTCTAACAATTTCACCGTGTAACCTCCCACGATTGACGTAAAAGGCTTTCCCGTTGCGTACAAAAAAGTCGCACCTAAATCCCAACGTCCTAATTTATAGATATTCACCGATTTGAATTCGTGCCTTACATCAAAATTTGAAGGGAAAGTAGTTTCACCCGTAGGAAGCACAATATTTTTGTCCGCCTGTGCAATCGTATAACCTACCCAACCTGTATAATCTCCAAATTTTCTCTGAACCAAAAAGTCAATGCCTTTTATTTTCCCACTTCCGTTAAAAAATGTCTCTTGGGCTAATAAACCACGACCAATCTGTGGGGCAAATCTCAAAGAATATCGAGAATCATTTTGAATGTCTTTGTAATATCCTTCAACGTCAAAAAGGTAATCATTTGTTTCAAAACTTGCTCCCAAAATCAAGTGCGTTGAAGACGTTACGGGCAAATACGAATCATTCGCTAAAACCCAGAAATTACGACTACCATTTGAAATATCTTCACGCTCAACTTGCTTAGCAAATTGATTATAAATTCCCCAAGCACCTTTGATTTTTAAACGGTCACTCACCGCATAACTGGCTGACAAACGTGGTTCAAAATAGGTTTTTGATGTTGGACTAAAATACGACATTCTCATACCACCTTTCACGGTTAAATTGCCAAAATGTACTTCATCTTGTAAATAGGCAGCCATTAAGCCTCCATTATCACGTTTTCCAATAATTTCAAGCGTATCGTTTTGACTAAATGTATAATCAATGTTGAATTTATTATACTGCAATCCAAAAAGTACACTATTCTTAGAGGATGTTTTATATTCTGCATCAAATTTGGCGGATAAATCAGTCAAGTTATTGGTTTCCAAAGTTCCAAATTTAATGGTTCTAATCTCCGTCCCACGAGTGAAAGAGGCTGAATTTGTGTTGTCTCTGTCACTAAAAAAGTTTGAATAACTTAACAATGAATTGGTATAAAATCTATCACTCCAACGCTTCGACCATTTCAAACTGGAACCTGTATTTCCCCATTTTGAAACGTCAGTATTACTAAAACCAGCATCACCGCCAAACGGTGAAGTAATGGTTTGCGAGTTATTCAAATCATCCTGTCCGCTGTAATAGCTCAATGAAATATTCTCATTTTCAGATGGTTTGAAGGTTAATTTTCCATTCAAATCATAGAAATATGAACTTGGTACGGTTGCATTTTGTGAGAAACGAGAACCCGTTTGTCCACCACCAAATTGCGAATTCTGACTATTGGCATTGAAAGTATTGAAGATGGCATTGTAAACGGGACCTTCCCAAGAACGTCTTGCAGCCACTGAAAATGTTAAGCGTTTATCTTTATTTAAAATGGGTCCTTCCGCCCAAATATTACCACTCATTAAGGTTATATCTGCCCCAAAATTACGCTCACGCTTGTTTCCGTCCTTGCTCGTAATTTCAACTACCGATGAAATTCTTCCGCCAAATTTAGCATCAAAACCACCTTTGTAAAGTTGTACATCTTTGATAGGATTAGCATTAAAAGCTGAGAAGAATCCGTATAAATGATCCACGTAATAAACCGTGAATCCATCATAAGTCACAAGGTTTTGGTCGGGCGTTCCTCCACGTACATACAAGCCCGAAGACGACTGATTGGCAGCACTAATTCCTGGCATTAATTGGAAAGAACGGAAAATATCTTTCTCTCCAATATTTGGCAATTTGGCAATATTTCGAGGTGTAATTTTGAACATACTAATGGTTTCAGCGGCTTTCAAAACTTCGGTTTTTTCACCTTTCACTACCACTTCATCCATTTCAGCATTGTCAGGTTCCATTTCAATTGTTACGCCATTCACGGGTGCATCAGGAACAAGTTTAATCGTTGTTGTGATGTATCCGATATAACTCAAAGTTAAAGTGGTAGTATCCGTGGGAACACTTAACAAAGTAAAATAACCGTCTACATTACCCTGTGAGCCACTTTTATTACTTTTTATGGAGAGATTCACGAAAGGCAAAGGCTCAGAAGAACGTCCATCAATGATACGCCCTGTGAAAGTGAAACCGAATTTTGTAGCAGCTTTATTGGATGCACGATTATTGACAACCGCAATCTTTTGACGCTCAACTGGTACTTGTCCCGTGGTACTATTTGGAACGGTGGGGGCAATTACGATTGGACTGTTTCCTGCATTTCCACCGTAGTAAGTTCCGCTGTTGTAACTACTTTTTACGTAAATTTTTTCATCTTTTGAAATAATGTTTACCACTTGGTTATCATCCACGTAAAACTTTAATCCAGAGCCTTTCAAAAGTCCTTTTATGCCCTCTTCCATCGTCATATTGTCGAACCAAAAACTGGCATAAACGCCTTTCACTTTTGCGGGATCATACTTAAATTTTACGTTTGTTTTAGCCTCCAAATCTTGTAAAATTTCAACTAATTGGCGATTATTATAAAATTCGTCTTTGATGGTAATGCCCGTAGAAGTCGTTATCTGCGAAAATCCCCTTATCGAAAAGAATAATATGGTGGTTAATAAAAAAAGTTTTTTCATTATAATTATTTATTGAAACGAACACAAAGTTAAGGCAATCTTCTCAGAAATTGCCATGCGAAAGGTTAATTTGAAATGAATGAGGAGGTTTGTACGTAGGATTACGTTAAAAAGACGTTAAATATTGTTAAAAGAAGTAATAAGATACAAATGATAAGTTTTAAGTTAGTCTGGTGTAGCCTTTTCAATGGATTATAAATATTGCAGTCTTTTATAAAACTCAACAACTTATCACTCATCACTTCCTATTGTCCAATTTGTCCAATCAACTTAAAAAATTCTTCGGAATAACTTTCTGAAATTGGAATTTGGGCAGTTCCAATTTTGATTTTTAGGTTTCGAATAGATTCAATTTTATCCAAAGAAACAATGAAGGATTTATGTACTCGAAAAAACTCAGAAGAAGGCAATTTCTCCTCAATGGCTTTCATCGTCATGCGGGTAACGATGGGCTTATTTGATGAATTGAGATTGATTTTTACGTAATCTTTCAACCCTTCCACGTAGTCAATTTCATCGGTTTTTATTTTAACCAAAGAATAATTTGCATTAACAAAAATGGTGGAGTTTTTGAATTCATTAACACTTTCATTCGCAACGATTTTATGTTTCAAACTATGCAACTCAACGGCTTTATTCACCGCTTTCAGGAAACGCTCAAAATCAATAGGTTTGAGTAGATAATCAATCACATTTAGATTAAATCCTTCCAAAGCATACTGTTTATAAGCCGTCACAAAAATCACCATTGGACTATTGGTCATGCTTTGCAGAAACTGCACACCCGTAATTCCTGGCATTTGGATATCCAAGAAAATCAAATCAATTTCTTGATTTTGAAGCACTTCCATTGCCTCAAAAGGGTTTTTACACCGCTTCACAAGGTTCAAGAATGGCACTTTTAGGATATTGTCCTCAATCAAATCAAGGGCAAGATTTTCGTCATCGACGGCTATACAGTTTAGCATTTTCTATTATTAATTATTTTCAGAACTTGCACAATAAAAAATAGACCACGGATGACACGGGATTTAACGGATTGATACCCAAAGTGGAATTGGGATAAAATTAAGAATAATCCGTGTAAATCCGTTAAATCTTTTGAATCTGCGGTCTAATTTTGTAGCAGTGCAACTCACTCAATCTGTTTCACCCAATCACCAACTGAATCAAATAAAAATCGGCTTCATCCTTAATCGTAAGTTGGTGATTATCAGGGTATAACAATTCTAACCGTCGCTTTACGTTATTCAGTCCAATGCCCGATGCACCATCTTTCACTTCCTTGAATTGTCGATTTACTTTATTTTTTACCTCAAAGATTAGATGATTATTTTCAGTGTGTAAATCAATATCAATCGTAGGATTTTTAATCATTCCAACGCCATGTTTGAAGGCATTTTCCACGAAAGGAATCAACAACATTGGTTCAATAGATTGCGACTCATCCAAATGATTATCTTGAAAATTTATTAAAATATCATCCCCAAAACGTAATTGTTGCAGTTCGATATAAGCTCTCAAATACTGAGATTCCCGTTCAATCGTTACTTTCGCATCATCCGACTCATACAACATATATCGCATCAAATCGGATAATTTCACCACCACGGGTTCAACTTTTTCAGGTTTTCTGCGAGATAATGACACAATGCTGTTCAACACATTAAAAATAAAATGAGGGCTAATCTGTGAACGCAAAAAGGATAATTCTGATTTTAATTTCTCGGTTTCTTGTTCCTTTTTTACTTGCTCACTCTTCAAATTATCCGAAAAAAGCCGATATGCTGTACTAATCGCTAAGAAAAATAATAGTTGAAAAGTAGGTCCCGTGCGAGGAACGTATTGATTTTTAAAGAATAGAAAAGTAATTAAAGTATTAAACAAAAATATTGAAACAATCAAACCCAATGCCGCTAATAAATATGCCCAAATTCCTTTTTTTTGAAAAATCTTTGGTATTAATATCTCACTATTTATATAGAAAAAAGGGATGTTAATAAAAGCAAAAAAGGCAAAAAATTGAGTTACCGTTAATCCTTTATCAAATTCAACTTTCGGGGCTGGTGGCATTTGGGATGGTGCCAAAAGAAAAGGCAAAGCTATCACAAATCCCCAAAAAGCAAGATGCAAGAAAATAATTTGATATTTTGGAAGTGTGGTTGGCTGCATTGAGTTGATTTTTTACAAAACTAATGAATTTAGGCTTGTGGAAAAATAGATTCGTACGTGCTACTGTAATGTGCCGATGATTTTGGGATTTTGGGAGATAAATCACATTAGCAAAGAGCTTCCGAAATCAATCAGAAACCCTTTATTATATTTAACGAAACCGCTTTCTATTTCTGTGACCAGCATTCTTACTAAATAACTTACGACAGCAACACGGATTATTGATTACCCGTTAATTAGGAATAAAACTGCTCGTATTTTTGCTTTCATAAGTTAGCCATAATAAGTTTTATTGTATAATTTGTTCACTCATTTTATTAGTTTCAAGCGTCTTTTTTTCGTTGATTTTCATACTATTATTTTTTTGAAATCAAGAAAAATTGAAGTAGTGGTAAAATCAATAATACTATTGACATTATTCTGTTTCTAACATATTCTTTATAAAACTTATCGATTCGTTTCCCTCTTGCGAGTGACAACACCTATTAGAAATCTTGTTTATCAGAAGAATCATTTAAAAGTGTTGAAGTTCATAATTTTCTTTTTTGATTGAAGGAGAAATTCACATTCCATCTAACATTTTGAATAAAATTGATTTATTTTGTGTTGTAATGTAGAATTAGTCTAAATTAAAGGACTATTGTTCCATAAAATATGCAGCCACAGAACAACATAGATTCAGTTAAGAAAATATTTACAGCGTACCTTGAAAATAGAGGGCTTCGCAAAACTCCTGAACGCTTTGCGATTTTGGAGGAAATCTATTCACGTGACGATCATTTTGATGTCGAGGAATTGTATATTTCCATGAAAAACAAAAAATATCAAGTCTCTCGGGCAACGGTTTATAATACCCTTGATGTCTTGGTTGAATGTGATTTAGTGGTAAAACATCAGTTTGGAGGCAATCAAGCTCAATACGAAAAATCGTATGGTCGTAAACAACATGACCACTTGATATGTACTGATTGTCACCACGTTACGGAATTTTGCGACCCACGTGTGCAAGGAATTCAAAATATGGTTGGCGAGATGTTGCAGTTTAATGTGATGCACCATTCTTTAATTTTTTATGGTTCATGTACTAAAACAGATTGCGAGTTCAAAAAAGCAATTTTGGTAGAAAAACGTGAAATGGTTTAACTTTAAATACCATGCAAATCACGTTCAATTTTACGGTTTTATTACTCGGAATTATTATTTCCTCTTCCTTTTTTGCAACGGGTTTATTGTGGTTTTCTCCCCAAAATAAACAATCAAATCGCTTTCTTGCCCTCTTAATTTTAACGATTGCCCTCTGGTTAATTGACCATTTTCTGAGAATTGCAGATATTTATGGACAAAATGCCAATCTCTATTTTCTTCCTATATTTTACTCTTTCGCTTTCGGACCGTTGATTTATTTTTATGTCAAGAGCCTTGTAGATCAGTCGTTTACCTTTCATAGAAAAGATTATTTTCATTTTATTCCCGTGCTTTTCCAAACTGGATTATACCTCTTTTTAACCGCAAAAGAATATAATTTTAAAAATTGGTATTGGGGAAACGTTCATCAATTAATTACATACAAAATTGAATTTGATGGTACTTTTATTTCGATGTTGATTTATTTGATTTTGTCTATTCGTTTACTCAAAAACTATCAAATTTATGTAGTAAATAATTTTTCTGAAACCTCAAAAATTCGCTTGAATTGGCTCAAAATTATCTTGATCATTTTAATAATCTTGTGCCTTCAATGGTTAATAGAAATTATTTTGCGAGATTTTTTCAATCTCTATTTCAACTACAATTATTCAGTTCAAATTTTAGGAATTATGGCTTTGTTGCTTGCTGTTGGAGGTATCAGACAGGCAAATTTGGCGGAAGTGAATTTTAAAGAAGAAGTAACACAGAAGGTTTATATTCAGGTAGATAACCAAATTCTGGAGCGAATAAAAAGTGGTATGGAAAATCAGAAGTTATACTTAAATCCCACACTGACCTTATCGGAATTCGCCAAAGAATTAAAGCTAAATCCGAAGATGGTATCTCAACAAATTAATACAGGATTAAGTAAATCTTTTAATGATTTTGTGAACGAATACCGGGTTGAAGAAGTGAAATTACGTTTAAATTCTCTTGACCTCGAACGACTAACTATTTTGGGAATTGCCTACGAATCAGGTTTTAATTCTAAAACTACTTTCAATCGAATTTTCAAAGATTTCACGGGTGTTGCTCCGAGGAAATTTGTGAAGTAATAAAATTGTCTGTGGAGACACAGACAATAATTTAGACTATGGATAACACGGATTTTATGAATTTTCACGAATAAAATTAAAATTTGTGTAAATCTGTGTCATCCATGGTCTAAAAAAGTCCCAAAACCTAATTTGGGACGTACCAAATCTTGCTTTGGGGCGTTTCTACCCATTTTTCTTCTCAATTTTGTGTCGTTTACTAAAACGTAACGACATGAAAAAACTCATTATTCTTTTACCAATTCTCTTAATTTCTTCTTCTCTATTCGCCCAAAAAGGTTGGACAGATCATTCCCGAATCCTACCCGATACGCTCAGAAAAATACCCGTAGCCATTACAATTTTTCATAATCCCAATCCAAATTATCCCATTTTGAACGATACAAAAGGCGAATATGAAGGCAAATATGTTTGGAAACATAGCACTCTCGTCCGTTCGGAAACGGAAGATTTAGAAGTGATTTCAATGGGAAGTTTTATCTGGTATTCTGCAAAAGGCTGGTTTACAAATGTACAGTACAGTAAAGCCGATTTTGCCGAAAAACTCGACTGTAAAGATGGTATTTTACGGAAAGGTAAGACCTATATTTTCAAGAAGAATTATCGTTTTGGCGATGGCTTATACGGCGGTGATGCACTTTGGTACGTATTAGCGAAGGACAAAAATGGGAAGATTTATAAAGGTATTGGATTAATTGAAACAGAAGGAGAATTAAGGTAGGGACAGATATCATTCGTCCCTGCGAATGAAAATTTAAACAACAAAATCATGAAAAATATAATCATTTTATTTATTACAATCATCTCATTATCAACAAGTTCAATAGCTCAATCAGTTTTTAAAGCAGACATTGAGAAAAGCAAATTCTCGTGGACGGGTTATGCTTCTGTGGGTAATTATGCACCAACTGGAACAATTAAATTAAGTTCGGGAATTCTAAATTTTGATGGGTTAAAAATCTCAAAAGCTATCTTTGAATTTGATATGAAAACGCTCATCCATGACAATAAAGACCTTCAAAATCATCTTAGAAATCAAGATTTTTTTGATGTAGAAAAATATCCAAAAGCTACTTTCATTTTAGAAAAAATTAATGATAATCAAGCAACGGGTTTACTGAAAATTAAGGATGTTCAGAAGAAAATTACCTTCCCAATTACGATTAAAAAATCAGAAAAAGAAATTCAGATTCAAGCCAATATCAGTATAAACAGAACGGATTTTGGAATAAAATATAACTCAACAAGTTTCTTTTCAAATCTGGGGGATTATGCCGTAAAGGATAATTTCGAGTTTCGATTAGATTTATCAATGGACAAGATGATAAATTAAATATTTTATTTGAGATTGTTTATCTTTACATTTTTGAAAAGAAGCCCCCCAACCTCCAGAGGGGGAGTCTTTTGAAATTTATCATAAAATGCCCCTTCTGGGGGTTGGGGGCTTCAAATAAAATGGCGGTAGATGTATTATTAGGTTTGCAGTGGGGAGACGAAGGGAAGGGTAAAATTGTTGATGTTTTAGCTCCTCGTTATCAAGTTGTAGCTCGTTTTCAAGGCGGTCCAAATGCAGGGCATACGCTTGAATTTGACGGTTTTAAGCACGTTCTGCACCAAATTCCTTCGGGAATTTTTCGTTCGGAAGTCCAAAATATTATTGGAAATGGCGTGGTACTTGACCCAATTATTTTCAAGAAAGAAATTGATGGATTGGAAAAATACAACCTCAATATTCTCGAAAATTTAGAAATTTCAAAGAAGGCTTCTATCATTTTGCCCACGCACCGTTTGTTAGATGCGTGTTACGAAAAAGCCAAAGGTGATGCCAAAATTGGTTCAACTTTGAAAGGAATTGGACCAACTTATACTGATAAAATCTCTCGTCAAGGTTTGCGTGTAGGTGACATGATTTCACCAAATTTTAAAACAAAATATGATAAATTAGTCAATATTCACAAGGGAATTTTGGATGTTTATCAATTTGAGTATGACCTTCAGGCTGCCGAAAAAGAATTTTTTGAAGCCGTTGAGTTTATGAAAACTTTTCAGTTGATTGATTCTGAATACGTTGTAAATCAAGCACTTAGCGACAACAAAACCATTTTGGCGGAAGGAGCTCAAGGGTCCTTATTAGACGTTGATTTTGGTTCATATCCCTTCGTAACTTCTTCAAATACCGTTACGGCGGGTGCTTGTACAGGCTTGGGCGTTGCTCCCAAAAATATTGGTGAAGTTTACGGAATTTTTAAGGCGTACGCTACTCGAGTGGGCTCTGGTCCTTTTCCAACGGAATTGATGGATGAAGTGGGCGAAAAAATGCGTCAAGAAGGAAGAGAATTTGGTTCGACAACGGGTCGCCCGAGACGTTGTGGTTGGATAGATTTGCCTGCGTTGAAATATGCGATGATGATTAACGGTGTGACGCAATTAATCATGATGAAAGCAGATGTGTTAAATATTTTCGAAGAAATTGACGTTTGTACTGCCTATCAATTACCCGATGGAACAATTACAGAACAATTGCCTTACGATATGACGGACACCATTGTTACGCCCGTGTATGAGACTTTGAAAGGCTGGCATTGTTCATTAAAAGGTTTCAGAAAGTTTGAAGAATTACCAACGGAATTATCGGCATATATTGCGTTTTTGGAAGAGAAATTAGAATTGCCGATTAACTTCATTTCAACGGGACCAGACCGTGATGAGTGTGTATTGAGAGGTAAATTAGCGTAATTTGATTCTCATTTTTCGTTTTTTACGTCCGTAAAAAATCCTTCTAAATTAATTTTAGAAGGATTTTTTGTTTGAAATAAACATCAAAAAATTTAATTTAAACTATCAGCAGGAATGACATTTCTGTAATTCCAAAAAGCTGAAATATTTACAATTTT
>JAYVRF010000131.1:0-6448 GCA_043756925.1 Arcicella sp.
TAATAAAATAATTAACAGCAAAATTAAACTTTTCCTTGAAATAATACCAAAAAACATTTTTGCAAATTCTGAAAATACTTTTTTTGATTAAGTGAGTTAGCAAATAATGTATTAAATCTTTAAAAAACGTAAAAAATCAAAAATAGCTTTTAAATTTTAATTATCTCAACTAAAAAACGATAAATTTCCTAAAAAACACCTTATTCTACAACTTTTAAAAATCTCCCTTGAAAGCATAACTACTTGATTATTAACAACTTTTGCACGATTTTTACGTATTAATAAAATAATTCTTTAAATTTTTGAAACGTAATTCGTAAGAGTTTTTAATCAGATGTCATATCTCTTAAATTCAATATTTTTAATTTCAGGAAGACACGGTGCTTTCACTGGCGTACCTCCAACGGTAATGATTGGTTTTGCTTTAGTTTCAACCGCCCTAATTTTCTTAGGCATTTTTCTTAGTCAAAAAAGAAGAATGTGGCTTCAACATTCACAACTTACGCAGGGCGAAATCGTGGAAGTAAGTAAACGTTATGACCGAGGTGACCATCTTGGACAACATCCAATTTTTTTTCCAATTGTATCTTTTATTGTGAATGAAAGACAGTTCAAAATTGAAGCCGATAAAGGAATGTCAATATTAAGCAAAGTTGGACAAAAAATGCAAGTTCGATATAATCCAGAAAATCCCTATGAATCGGCTTTGGGAGAAAGTAATATTCCAGGAATAAAACCTTCGGTATTTTTTGCTTTGGGAACAGGATTACTTATTGCAAGTATTTTATTAATGTTGTAAAACACGTGTAACATAAAATTAAAAAGAGCGTAATTTGACTTACGCTCTTTTTTTGTGCAATATTTTGCAAGTATTACAGAATTTCTACGCCTTTATTTCTAAATCCTTTTAATTGCTCATCTAACGGATTTAAACTGGTAATTAAATAATCTAAATCTGTATAATTACAAACCTTATAATTCTCTTCACGGTTAATTTTTTCCTCCAAAGCACACACAACAGTTTTTCTTGAAATACTCATCATTTTCTGTTTTAAGATGGATTCTTCGTAGTGTCTAATGGCTAATCCTGATTCAATACTAATACTGTTCGTTCCCATAAAATAAAGGTCAGCTTGAATATTTTCCAAGTCTTGAATGGTCTTGCTACCAAGCGTAATTTGGTATCTTTTGTAGAATGAACCACCCAATAAAATAATCTCAATTTTGGGGTGTTCAGAAAGGACAGTTGCTAAATGTGGGTTATTAGTAACAATAGTAACTTCCACATTCTTAGGGAGTTGTTCGGCGATATAAAAATTTGTTGTGCCGCCGTCCATTAAAATTATTTTGTTATTTTCAACCAATTTTAAAGCTTTCTTAGCAATAGAGACGAACTCAGTATTGACAATTCCTAAACCCTTACTCGACTTCATTGAGAGATACGAATGGGCAATTGCTCCACCATGAACTTTCTTCAAAAGTCCTCTGTCTTCCAACTCAATCACATCCCTACGAACACTATCATAAGAAACGTTGAGAATATGCCCTAAATCTA
The DNA here is from genome assembly GCA_043756925.1 of Arcicella sp. Taxonomy (GTDB): domain Bacteria; phylum Bacteroidota; class Bacteroidia; order Cytophagales; family Spirosomataceae; genus Arcicella. Next base: position 1,556 of record JAYVRF010000131.1, read on the forward strand.
CGAGCGTAACTTTTTTATCAGTTCCTAATTTTTCTAAGATAACTTGTTGCCGTTCTTCTTTTAACATTTTAGAAATTTTAAATATCGTACAATTTTTTATTAAAATAATTATAAATTACTATGCAAATATTTGCAAAATAATTTGTAAAATACAAAAAATATTGCATAAATTTGTAATAAAATCATTAACCATCTTTATAATTGTTAATTTATTGAGAGTACAACTATTTTTTCATTGTAAAAACGTAAGTTTTAAATAATGAAAATTTTGTTTTGAAAGGTTAAATTGAAAGGGTACGAACTTTATGGTTTGTACCCTTTTTTGTTTTATAATATTTCAAGTAAAATTACTTGTAAATCTCTTTCATCTTTACCTTTGTGTCTATAAAAATCAAACAAATTATGGAATACAGAATAGAAAAAGATACAATGGGTAAGGTCGAAGTACCTGCCGATGTTTATTGGGGAGCCCAAACACAACGCTCAATTATGAATTTTCCAATTGCACAGGATATTAACAAGATGCCAAAAGAGATTATTCGGGCGTTTGCTTACTTGAAAAAGGCAGCCGCAAACACCAATTTTGAGGCAGGAATTTTACCCGAAGACAAAAAAAATCTCATCGGACAAGTTTGTGATGAAATTTTGGCAGGAAAGTTAGACGACCAATTTCCTTTGGTGGTTTGGCAAACGGGTTCTGGAACGCAGTCAAACATGAATTGCAATGAAGTGGTTGCCTACAGAGCTCACGTTTTGAATGGTGGTGATTTAATGGATGAAACAAAATATGTGCATCCGAACGATGATGTCAATAAATCACAATCTTCAAACGATACTTTTCCAACGGCAATGCACATTGCGGCTTATAAAATTTTGATGGAAGTAACCATTCCTGGGATTACGAAATTAAGAAATACCTTACACGCAAAAGCGAAAGAATTTAAGAATGTAGTAAAAATTGGGCGTACCCATTTTATGGACGCAACGCCTTTGACGCTCGGACAAGAATTCTCTGGATACGTTTCTCAACTCGACCATGGACTTCGTGCCATCAATCATACCTTAGCTCATTTATCGGAATTAGCATTAGGTGGAACGGCAGTTGGGACGGGAATCAACACGCCAAAAGGCTATTCTGAGAACGTGGCAAGACATATTGCGGATTTAACAGGTTTGCCTTTTATTACGGCAGAAAATAAATTTGAGGCTTTAGCGGCTCATGATGCCATAGTGGAAACACACGGAGCCTTGAAAACCGTCGCTGTAAGTTTGATGAAAATTGGCAATGATATTCGGATGTTGTCGTCGGGTCCACGTTCAGGCATTGGTGAAATTCATATTCCAGACAATGAACCTGGGTCGTCAATTATGCCTGGAAAAGTGAATCCAACGCAATGTGAGGCAATGACGATGGTGTCGGCACAAGTGATGGGAAATGACGTTACAATTGGGATTGGCGGTTCGATGGGACATTTTGAATTAAACGTTTTTAAACCCGTTATGATTTTTAATTTTTTACATTCAGCCCGTTTAATCGGTGATGTTTGTGTGGCTTTCAACGACAAATGTGCCGAGGGCATTCAACCTTTACACGAAAATATTAAAAAACACGTCAATAATTCTTTGATGTTGGTAACGGCTTTGAATACAAAAATTGGATATTATAAATCAGCCGAAATTGCTCAAACCGCCCACAAAAATGGCTCTACGTTAAAGGAAACGGCAATTGCTTTAGGATATGTAACAGCGGAAGAATTTGATGGTTGGGTGAAACCAGAGGAGATGGTTGGGGAGAATTAACAATATATTTAGAAAGAATAAAGGGTGAAATAAATTACTTATTTCACCCTTTATTCTTTCTAAATCTCCTCATCCATACTCTGTTCATGTTCAAAATGAATCACTTCCAAATGCCGTCCTTTGATAATTTTGCGGAATTTAGTATGGGTCATACGATGTTCACGTTCAAATCCAGCGTGATAAAATGCTCTTACAAATAAAGCCAAAACCAAAGGAACAGTATCCATTGAATATTGAGCAACAAAGACAAGTCCCATGGCAATCATCAAGCCCGTTAACATGAAATAGTAGCCATACCAATAATCTCTGGCAGCTTTCTCTTGCGATAACCAAAAAATGATGGGTAAGTGAAATGGAAACGCCCACAGTAAATTTCTGTTATAATTTGTAACTCCATGATCAGTTCCAAACCACAAAAACAGCAAAACCCATCCTAAAACTCCAACCAAACCAAACATTATTTTGTCGAACAAATATCCTTTTTGACGTTTTTTCCAATGCCTAAAAGTTCTATAAAACGTAAAAATTAGAATTACAATAAACCAAAAACGGGGCGTAAGATAAAACGCAGGTTTCTCATCAACAACCATTACTGGAAACAAATCATGAGTATTTTTTACAAAATAAAAAACACGCCCTTTTGCCATTCTCCTCGCCGATGCGAAACTTCTCATTAAATTTTCGGGAATATAACTCGCTCCGTACTGCAAAATTCTTTCATCTGCTGGTGTTCCCAAACCTGCATTCATGCCTACTGCCGCCCAATAATGGTGTTTTCTCAATAAACATTTGTTCATCCACTGCCGATATGTACTGTCATTCATTGCAGGAATATTTTGCAAATGAACACTATCCGTACAAGCAAGTATTAAAGCATCTCGAATTCTTGTTGAGCAATTATCGGTATAAAATTTATACATATAATTCCTTGTCGTTGGATTATTATATGTCTTTTCTAAGTTATCATAGAGTAATTGTTTTTGACCAGTCGCCAAACTCATGACTTGCTCAGTCATTTTCCTATTGTGCTTTTGGTAATATTGTTGATAAGCATCCAACGTAGCATAAGACATCTCGTAAGGTAATTGTCCTTTAACAAACTTCCAGTAAAAATCGTCCGTATCGTAATCATATCCCCCAAAATTATAGGCTTTATCAATCCCATGAGCAGGGTCATAAATCCATAGCAACGTATGCCCAAAAGAGTCATTCAATTCATCGCCTGGGGCAACCGTAATGAGACTAACTTTTGTACTTTCCGAAAGTTTTTGGGCAAAAAGTGAAGTAAATGATAAGCAAAAAAAGATACCTAACATTACTAATTTATGAATGAAGAGGAAATATTTCATAAATTGGTTTGGGGTTTGTGTTATTGATAAATCTAAAATAATTTTACTCCTTTCCTGCAACAATGATAACGATTTCACCCTTGATTGTATTTGGATTTTGTTGATAATGGGTTAATATTTCCAAAACTGTTCCCCTCCTATTTTCTTCAAAAATCTTTGTCAGTTCTCTGGAAACGCATACTTGACGGTCTTTCCCTAAATACTCACCCAACTGTTCGAGCGTTTTTAAAAGGCGATGAGGTGATTCGTAAAAAATCATGGTTCGCTCCTCTTCCACTAAACTTTTTAAGTGGGTTTGCCTGCCTTTTTTATGGGGTAAAAATCCTTCAAAAGTAAAACGATTTGATGGCAAACCCGAATTCACTAAGGCAGGAACAAAAGCTGTTGCACCAGGTAAACATTCAATGTCAATACCTTGTTTCAAACATTCTCTAACCAACAAAAAACCAGGGTCTGAAATAGCGGGCGTTCCTGCATCCGAAACCAACGCTAAGATTTTTCCTTCCTTCAATAATTTAATAATTCCCATCGTTCCTTGATGCTCATTGTGGGCGTGATGAGCGTACAAGGGCTTTTGAATCCCTAAATGCTTCATCAAAACGCCCGAATTACGAGTATCTTCCGCCAAAATAGCATCAACGGATTGCAAGACTTTTATGGCTCGCAAAGTAATATCATCAAGGTTGCCGATGGGCGTTGGTACGAGGTATAATTTCATTCAATTAATTTATCAATGGCTTTTGCTAATTTCCAATCTTTTTCTGTGACATTATCCCCTGCATCATGCGTATTGAGTTCCATTTCAACTTTGTTATACACATTTGACCACCAAGGATGATGATTTTGTTTTTCGGCAATTAAGGCGACTCTGGTCATAAACGCAAAAGCCTCCGAAAAATCTTTGAACTCGAAAGTTCGTTTTAATTTGTTGTTTTCTTCTTTCCACATGGTTTTAGAGGATTTTATATTTTGAATATGTTTGAACTTAAAATTACTTTAAATAAGCCATTTTACAAGCAAATTTAAGCACAAAATGAAAAATCCGTAGAATGTGTGAATATCTACGGATTAAAAAATTTGATAGTGAATTAGTTACTTCGAGTTGCTAATTTAATAGCTTCAATTTCACTTTGTTTATAGCTTGAACCATCAGGTCTAAAAATATCATGAAACCATAATTGCGGTTCTTCACCCGATGGAATTGGTTCGTCCCAAGCATAAATAGTGTTAGTTTTGCCCTGAACGAGACCCCAGTTAATTGCCCCAACTTTATACTTTTCAAAAACAGGCAAACAAGTTTCAAAAGTGCTTTGATGCTTACGAGCCATATATTCTGTGCAAATAACAGGTCGTTTATACTGCTCTTGAAAGTCTTTGATTAACATTTCTAAGTTTTCAGAATTACAATAGTTATGGAAAGTGATGATGTCAGAATACGAAAGCATAAATTCATTGCTAACTTCATGGTCATGCCACCAACCCGACGTAATTGGTTGAGAAGGATGAACTTCTTTTGCCCATTCAAAAGATTTTTTCAAAAGCGGCATCACGGCATCCATATACCCTGAATTGGAAGGTTCATTGAAAATATCCCAGATAATTACCCTTTCATCGTGAGCAAAAGTGCCAATAATTCCTTTCGTATAGTCTTCTAATCTATCATAAGTACGGGAATCAAAAAGCATTTTTGAGCCAGGACATCTTGCCCATCCAGAATTGTGTACTCCCGCTTTCGGAAGCATTT
>JAYVRF010000132.1:0-6417 GCA_043756925.1 Arcicella sp.
CGGTGCGACTGAAAAGCTCAAAAGTGGTAATCACGCCATTGTTGAGGGAAATATTGATAAAAGTGAATTAGTTAAACGGATTCTTTCCCACGACCCCGACCATATAATGCCTACCCCTAAGTCCAATCTTACGCTTACTGGCGAAGAAAAAGCCTTGCTCATCAAATGGATAAAACAGGGAGCGGAATATAAAGAACACTGGTCGTTTGCTAAAATTGAAAATTCAAACATTCCAGAAGTTAATGAAAATCAGTGGGTTAAGAATCCGATTGATAATTTTGTCTTACAAAAATTAGAAAAAAAGAAAATTAAACATTCTGAACTGGCGGACAAACAAACCTTATTGCGGAGGGTATGGATGGATATCACAGGGCTTCCTCCAACGGTGCAAGATTTAGACAATTTTTTGAATGATAAATCTGCCAACGCTTACGAAAAAGTGGTTGATAAACTCTTGAAATCTCCCCATTACGGAGAAAAAATGGGCGTTGAATGGTTAGACTTAGCTCGATATGCCGATTCACACGGGTATCAGGATGATGGAATGCGGAATGTTTTTCCGTGGAGGGATTGGGTCATTAATTCATTCAATAAAAACCTGCCCTACGATAAATTTGTAACGTATCAACTGGCGGGAGATTTACTCCCAAATCCTACCCAAGAACAAAAATTAGCGACTTGTTTTCTCCGAAATCACCCCCAAACCCAAGAAGGCGGCGTGGTGGATGAAGAATATCGAACGGAATATGTATTAGACAGAGTGGGTACATTTGGTAAGGCATTCTTGGGATTAACGGTTGAATGTGCCAGATGTCACGACCATAAATATGACCCGATTGCTCAAAAAGAATTTTATCAACTTTCTCATTTTTTTAATCAAAATAATGAGTCTGGTGTCGTTCCTTATAATGGTGAAGCCTCCCCAACGATAATAATGTCCACGCCCGATGTGGAGGCGAAATTGAAGTATATCCAAACCCAAATTGCTCCACAGGAAAACGCCATAAAACCTTCACAGCCCATTTATAAAGCAAATTTTGAGAAATGGATTGAGGAAGCACAGAAGAATCCAGATAAATATTCAGTGAGTAAAAAACAATTAGTGGCAGATTTTCCTTTTGAGCGGAATAGTACAAAAACGGATAAGTCTATTGATGCAAAAACCAAAAAAGTGACCATTAAAAAGTCCTTAGCAGCTTATCAAAATATGGCGGTTGATTCGATTTTTGCCAATATTGCGGGCGATTGGGACAGGCGACCTAAGTTTATCAAAGGCGTGGTTGGAAATGGGATATTGTTGAGGGGAGAATGTGGCATTAACTTACATCGAGCATTGGACTTTGAACGAAATCAGCCTTTTTCAATTAGTCTGTGGATAAATGCTCTTAAACCTGGGCAACATGGACCCATTTATAATTCTGCCAATGGAGAATTTGAGGGACATCGGGGTTATCGTTGTTGGTTATTGAAAGACGGGACTTTGCAGGTAAGTTTCAGCTACGTTTGGCCCGCCAACTGCATTGATTTTATTACAACTGAAAAAATTACCTATAAAAAATGGCAAAATATTGTTTTAACGTATGACGGAACAAGCAAGGCTTCGGGGATAAAACTCTATTTGGATGGCAAAGAAATGAAGCGGAATTTATTGGTGGATAATCTAACAAAATCCATGAAGCATGGCGAACATAATTCGCATTGGGTGGATTTACCTTTGATGATTGGAAAGGAATTCAGAGAGACCTTGGACAATTTTGCAATTGATGAATTTAAAGTTTATGAACGCCAATTAGCACCCATTGAAGTTTCAGGAATTGCCAAAAATAAAGAACAAGTTTCAAGTATTCTGAAAATAGCTAAAAACGATTGGACAGAGTACCAGTATCAATCACTTTTTAATTATTACCGACTCAATTTTGACCCTTATTTTGAAGTATATTCTCGTAATTTAATAAAACTCAGGGCAAAAGAAACGCAATTAATCACGGATGAAAAGGAGGTGATGGTCATGGGTGAATTGAAAACGCCTCGCAAGACTTTTATTCTTAATCGTGGGTCGTATGATGCTCCCTCAACGGAAGTTTCTTATGGCGTTATAAATCGAATTTTACCTTTTGATGATAATTTTCCTAAAAACCGTTTGGGATTGGCTCAATGGATCTTGGATGAACGCAACCCTCTGTTTTCCAGGGTAGTAGTTAATCGTTTTTGGCAAAATTATTTTGGTTATGGTCTTTCAAAATCAGTTGACGACTTCGGGAATCAGGGAGAAATGCCTTCGCATCCTGAATTGTTGGATTGGTTGGCAACGCAATTTAGAGCCTCAAATTGGAACGTGAAAGCGATGCAAAAGTTGATTGTGATGTCAGCAACTTATCAACAATCGTCTTTCAAAAGGCAAGATTTGATAGAAAATGATGCTGAAAATATATACTTGGCTCGTGGACCAAGTTATCGGTATTCGCACGAACAAATCAGAGATGCGGTGTTGGAAGGAAGTGGTTTATTGGTGCATAAAGTTGGCGGTTCGAGTGTTTATCCGTATCAACCCGCTGGCATTTGGGAAGCCTTGGCAACCCGAAATGCAACTTCTTACAAACAAAATCATGGAGATTCATTATACCGCAGAGGACTTTATACGATTTGGAAGCGTTCTTCTCCCCCACCTTCTGCCATTACCTTTGATGCTCCCGAACGATATTTTTGTGTCATAAAACGTCAAAAAACTTCAACCCCTTTGCAGTCTTTAGTAATGATGAACGACCCGCAATATAACGAAGCCGCCCGCAAATTAGCCGAGCGAATGATGCGAGAAGGAGGCACAACAATAGAGGGACGAATCTCGCTTGCTTATAAGGCGATGGAGTCACGTTATCCACGGAAAGAAGAAGTTAAAATTCTGAAAGAAATGTATCAGGAGGAATTGATGGATATTCAAAAAAATCCAAAACGAGTGAAAGAATTATTAAGCGTTGGAGAATCACAGATTGATAAAACCTTGAACCAAAATGAGTTAGCGGCGAATACGGTTTTGGCAATGACGTTGATAAATTTTGATGGAACGGTTATTAAGAGGTAACTGATAGTAGGGACAAATATCATTCGTCTACGATGGACAAATGCTATTTGTCCCTACATTATTAATAGAAAAATGAAGAATCACATACAGGAGGTTGAACATCAATTAAGCCGTCGGGAGTTTTTGTTTAAGTCAGGCTTAACGCTTGGGGCTGCCGCTTTAGGTTCGTTACTGAATCCTTCGGAAGCTCTTGCGGGAGACGGTTTTAAAGGTCCACATTTTGCTCCGAAAGCCAAACGCATTATCTATTTATTTCAGTCGGGAGCTCCTTCTCAATTGGATTTATTTGATTATAAACCCAAATTAAAGGAAATGTTTGGGCAGCAATTGCCCGAGTCCATTCGCAATGGGCAACGGCTCACAGGAATGTCCTCTTCGCAAAAATCCTTTCCTTTGGCAATCGGAAAAGTTCCTTTCCATCAACACGGTCAATCTCGAGCATGGATTAGTGATTATTTGCCCCATCATCAACAAATTGCGGACGAAATAACGTTCATTAAAACCTTAAATACCGAGGCAATTAACCACGACCCCGCCGTAACATTTTTTCAAACGGGCAATCAACAAGCGGGTCGTCCGAGCATTGGTTCTTGGGTGTCTTATGGATTGGGTTCTGACAATAAAAATCTCCCAAATTTCTGCGTTTTATTGTCTCGTTCAAACAATGGCGATCAACCACTTTACGCAAAATTATGGGGAAATGGCTTCTTACCTTCTGAACATCAAGGAGTTATGTTTCGGTCGGGGAAAGACCCCGTTTTGTATTTGAACGACCCAAATGGCATGGACAGAACGTCCCGAAGGAGAATGTTAGACTATTTAGGCAGACTTCAACATGAACAATTTAATCATGTGAAAGATGTTGAAATAAATTCGAGAGTGAGTCAATACGAAATGGCATATCGAATGCAAACCTCCGTTCCTGAAACGTTAGATATTTCAAAAGAACCTGAATATATTTTTGATATGTATGGTGAAGATTCCCGAAAGCCAGGCACCTTTGCCGCTAATTGCCTATTAGCCAGAAAGTTAGCGGAGAAAGATGTAAAGTTTATTCAGTTATATCATCAAGGTTGGGATCATCACGGAAACCTTCCTTCTGAAATGAAAAAAATCACGAAGGACGTTGATCAAGCCTCCGCTGCTTTAATAAAAGACTTAAAACAGCGTGGAATGTTGGACGATACTTTGGTAGTTTGGGGTGGAGAATTTGGAAGAACTAATTACTCCCAAGGAAAACTTTCGGTTGATAATTACGGGCGTGATCATCACCCAAGGTGTTTCACCGTTTGGATGGCGGGTGCGGGTGTTAAGAAGGGATTTACTTATGGAGAGACCGATGAATTCGGGTATAACGTAGCAAAAGATTCCGTTCACGTACACGATTTTCAAGCAACGATTATGCACCTTATGGGGATTGACCACGAACGCATGACTTTCAAACATCAAGGTCGTCGCTATCGTCTGACTGATGTGGCAGGGAAGGTAGTAAAGCCAGTTTTATTGTAAAGTATTTACCAATATATTAGACCACGGATTGTACAGATATGACAGATTTACACAGATTTTATTGAAATTTTATCCATGTGAAACCTTCTTATCCGTACAATCCGTGGTCTAATTTTCAACTTAAATTTATAATACGGCAAGTATTTTCTCTTTATGGGTCTTATCTTTGTGTTGACTTTACGCTAACTATTTCACACAAACTCATGAAAAAAATCATCCTCTTAATCTTATTTATTCCCTCATTTTCAACATTTGCCCAAGAATCTTCAAATACAAATTTTCATCATCGAATTTTTATTGGTACAATGTTTCCTCTGCGAATTCATGCAGGATATGAAATGCAGTACAAACGCTTGCAAATCAATGGTTTCGTAGGAATCATGTCTAAAAATTATCAAGGATTAGTGTTTGAAGTGTTGCAGAAAATTAAGCCTGAATATAATGGAGAATTGAATTATTTGAAAGATTTTGCGAGTCCAAAAATTCAATTTGGGGGTGAATTGAAATTGGATATTGGCAAAGGAATTTCCATCGGAGCAACCGCTCAAACTTTCAACGCAACCATCACCGATACGCCCAGAGGCATCACAACGGGCATTCTGCCAGAAAATCTTATCTACATTGATGGTTTTTTGAGTAATCAACCCGATGCAAGAAATATCTATGAAAACAAGCAAGTGGATACGTACATGAATACCGTTTTGGCGGGTCCTGTGCTTGAAAAAATCTTTTGGTTAGATGCCAATAATACCATTTTTATCAAAACAAAAATAGCCTATTGGTTTTTGGCAAATCGCCAGAACGACCTTCTTTCCCAAGATTTTACAGCCGCCGAACAAGTCGGGATTGATACTTTCAAGCCTCTGTTTATTAATAAAATAGACAAAATTTCTTCACAATTTCAAGCCCCAAGTATTGGATTAGAATTGGGTTTATCATTTTAGGATTTATGTAGAATAGCGTCTAAAATCAACACAGATTAATTCATAAACCCTATTTTTGTAATAAGATTTGACCAATTACGTTCTTAAATTGTTAAAAAATCTTATCTCAAAATTTATGAAAAATATCCTTTTTTTAGTTTTAGCCCTCTCCTACTCTTCAGTTTTTTCTCAAAATACAGTTAATGTTTACACGGAAGCTTCTGATTTTCAGCATCGTATTTACGCAGGCTCACAACTTCCTTTACGAGTTCATGTCGGGTACGAGTTGCAATACAAGCGTTTACAAGTAGGAGGATTTGTGGGATTTACACCCAAGCGTTATCAAGATGCCGTGTTTTATGTACTGCAAAAAGTAAAAAATGAATACGTAGATGAATTGGAATATTTGAAAGTATCGGCACAACCAAAAATTCAATTTGGTGGAGAAATTAAAATGGATGTTGGAAAAAACATTTCGGTGGGTTTAACCGCTCAAACTTTTAACGCCAGCATCAGAGACACGCCCAAAAACATCACCAGAGGCATTTTGCCAGAAGAAGCGGCTGGGATTGAATCATTATTAAGTTATTCTGCTGAAGTAAAAAACGCCTATGAAAATAAAGTTGTAGAGGCTTTTATGAACACCATTATGGCGGGACCAGTTGTTGAAAAAACATTTTGGTTAGATAAAACAGAAACTTTTTTTATTAGGGCAAAATTTGCGTATTGGATGTTGGTAACTCGTCAGAATGATTTAAAAACCACCGATTTTTCTTCCCTCGAACAATTAGGAATTGACTCTTACAAACCCCGTTTTCTGAATAAATTGGAACGAGTTTCCTCAAAATTACAAGCCCCAAGTTTTGGGTTGGAATTGGGAATTGCGTTTTAAGAAATTGTATATTT
>JAYVRF010000133.1:0-6396 GCA_043756925.1 Arcicella sp.
CAAGTTTTTTCATGGCATTTGGTTTTTGAATTTTTAATCAAATATAAAATAAGTTTATGAATTAAAAATCCATGACAAGCGAAGAATTAGCGAACGGTATAAGTGATTTATTATTCGGTCAAAACCAATAAAAAATCCTTGAAATTGGCAAAATACCAGTTTCAAGGATTTTCAATTTTAGAATAAAATTAGGCCAGACGTTTACGTAAAGCCTCAAAAAGTACTACACCCGTAGCCACCGAAACGTTCAGTGAACCAACTCTTCCTGACATTGGAATGGTTGCCAACTCATCAACAATTCGCAATAATTCTTCCGAAATTCCGTCTTCCTCTGAACCCATCACCACCGCAGTTGGAACGGTGAAATCTATATCATAAATATTTTTTGATAATTTTTCAGAACACGCAACTACTTGAATTCCAGAATTTTGCAAATATTTAATCGTCATAAATAAATTCTCTTCACGACAAACGGGTAGAAAATTCAACGCTCCCGAAGAAGTTTTCATAGCATCAGCATTTATCTGGGCAGCTCCTTTTGTGGGTATTACGATGGCATGAACACCCGTACATTCAGCCGTTCTTGCGATTGCCCCAAAGTTACGAACGTCTGTGATGCGGTCGAGGACGAGTAAAAGCGGAACTTGTCCTTTTTCATACACATCAGCCACCACATTTTCAAGTTTAGCGTAGTTTATTGCTGATACAAAGGCAATAACACCTTGATGGTTTTTACGAGTAATTCTATCTAATTTTTCGGTAGGAACTTTTTGAACGGGAACGCCACGCATACGAGCAAATTCCAAGACTTCAAGGCTGCCTAATTCTCTTTGTACTAATATTTTATCAATTTCTTTTCCCGCCCGAAGCGTCTCCAAAACTGATTGAATTCCAAAGACAATGTCCTTGCTTTCAGGCTTTGCTTGGTTGAAATAATTGTTTTGAAATGGCTTTTTATATCCTTCTGGCTTCTTGTAACCCTCTGGTTTATTTTCTGTTGACATATTATGATTTTTTCACAAAGTTCGTAAAGTTTTTTGGGTGTTGATACTATTTTGCATTTTTTAAACGTTTTCCAACGATAATTTTGGAATCATTTTTTATTAAATTTTGTATGTATTCCGATAAACGTTTCTCAAATTGTACAATATCATCAATTGGTATAATTATACGAATCGTAAAATAATACAATTCTCATTTTTTTATCAAACGGTTGTTTTATTAAAAATTAAAGTATTATCTTTGTGTTCTTACTGTAGAAATGTACAAATCGTTCTTTGAAGTACCATACAATCCGCCATTCTTAATTAGCTGAAATACAGCGACTTACTATTTATCTTTCCCAATTCCTAATGTATCGTAGGAAAACATTTCACAGAATAATCCTAATACCACACATCAATAGAATTGCTTTTTTATCTCTGAAACAGACTTCTTGTCGAAGTCGATGATTATCTATTTTCAACGTAAACCAAAAGAGGTTTACCTAATCTAAAAGTAAGGAATTTATGAAACAAATGATGAAATTAATCGTAGCTATTTTAGTATTTAGCTCGGTGGTTTATGCGTGCAAAGTAAAGCAACAACAAAGTAATACGGCATCTCAAAAAAATCAGCCCATGGCGGTTCAAGAAGTGGGAGATGAAGATTTAATTAAAATGTTATCAAGAAACTGGGTCGTAAATGTTGTGAATTATCAAGCGGATGCTCGTAAGAATGTATTGTATGAACGTGGAATTGACGCAAATTTGCACGACTTTTCTAAGGAATCTTTTAAAATAACGGAAGATGAAAAAGTGGTTTACACAGACGAAGGCGGTCAAAAACACTTGGGCATTTGGGAATTAAAGGATAGCAATACGAAATTACAAATGGAATTTGAAGATGGACAAGAAGTATCTTGGAATATCATCGAAAAGGATAAAAACCAATTGGTAATCCACATGAGCATTGATGCTCGCAAAGTGAACTGGAATATTAGTAATATAAGTGAAATTGATATTCCAACGGCAGCCGTTTTTGCGGGATTTTACGCAGGAATCGTTGATGAAAAAACTGAAACGGTAAATATTACCTATAAAATGAACCCAAGAGGGTAATTTTATCAGTTAACGATAAACAATTATTAATGTCAAATATAAAAATGCCGATTGAGAATTAATAATTTCAAATCGGCATTTTTTTTAATCCCTATTTTGTGGCAATATAAAAGAAATCAAAACATTCTTCAGCATCATCATTTAAGAAATAATCTTTATACGTTATGTCTGTAACTAATTGATTATCAGATTTTTGAATAATATTCCTACTCATTCTGTTTGCAATGTCATACGGAATCTGCAACATCCATCTTGGCAAACGATATTGGAGATTGAAAATATCAAAACGAGTGATTTTTTCTACGGAACGTTTATTTTTTTCGTAATAATCCATCACTTTCGCATTGCCATGAATTCCTTTGGTTTCGATACTTCCAAAATGTTTTAGGATTAGTTTTTTTAACTCGTCTGCCAGATATTCACGTTCGTGCCACGGGTTGCGAGAAAGCGAGTATTTACGGTTTACTGTTGTTAAAATTAACTTTCCGCCTGGCTTCAAAACACGGTGAGCTTCTTTGATAAATTCGTTATCATCGGCAATATGTTCAATTACTTGAAAGGTTACGATATAATCAAAAGTATTGTCTGCCAAACCCTTTAACGGAGGCAAAAACATATCAATAAACTTGAAGTTTGGGTATTCCAGAGCCAATTTTGTCATTAATGGCTCGTTTTTATCAACGCCAGTATAATTAGAAATCGAAGGAGCTAAAACTGCCACGCCACGACCCGTTCCGCAACCAATTTCAAGCAAATTTCCCGAAATCATTTTGGCTACTTCAATGTATGGAAATAATAATCGCTGATGAACAGGATTATCGGAAACAATGTCAGAGGAGGCAATTTCTGTGGTTTTGTACATGAGGGAAAGTTTTTAAGTCTGTTAGTTTTAAGTCGTTAAGTTTGGGACAAATTCGCACGGAGATATCTCCTTACGAGTTACTGACCTTGTGAATCACGTATTTAAACTAATTTTATGCCAAATTTACCGCTTTTGCTTGACATCAGAAAAATACTTGTTAAATTGGTTCGTTATAAGTGGTAGTTAATTATTGGTAATTTATGATTAGAAATTCTCGAAAAAGAAATTTTATCGCAGTTCTTACCAATTTTTAATTACAAATTCACAATTACTTAGAAATCAAAAATGAAAAAAATACTATTCACTTTCTTCTCAATAGCCTTATTATTTGGTTGTGCGGTTAATGGACCAAAATCCAAACAGGCTATTCTGATTGACAATAAAGTTGCTTTACAAAAAATTATTAGCAAAAGTAGATTTTTGGATAATGGCACTTCCGTTAGGGTTTATTTGAGCATTGATGCTAACAGAAATGTAAGTTTAAATGAAGCAACGAAGGAATTTTCCGTTAGTTATAGTGTCTATCCCGATTATCTAAACAAGCAACAGTTGTTGAGTGCTGGAACAATTACCATCAATTCTGAAAATTTATCAGGAGATAATGAACTTTTTACGATTTGGTTTGATGTACCTAAACCAAAGGATTTATTCACTGCAGTTGCCCAAATGACGATTAAGGATTTGAAAACCAATAATAATACAGTTAATGATTGTTTGTTGAGATTTCAGTCGGGAAAAGTGGGAGATTATTTTATGTTTTTTGATAAGACGGGTAATAAACCGTTGGCAAAAAACTATTTTTCTGTGGAAGACACTGTTATTTTGAAGAGTTTGGATAATCGCTCGCAAACTTTTAAAGCATTTCGTTACAAATATGAATTTGAGGCAGCAATTTCGCCCATGTCAACTACGCCAAGAACCGCTTCGAAGAGTTTATACGTTGATTCGGCTTTTGCGATGACTTCAAATACGCCAATAGTTTTGTCGAATGAAGCCCTTTATTATTTTTCGAGAGACACGACAGAAGTTTACGGAATTGGGATGGTCGTGGCGGATAAAAGATTTCCGAAAGTAACCCGACCAGAGAAATTGGTTCGTCCTTTAATTTATATGAGTACCAATGCTGAAACCAATGATTTATATAACTCAAAAGAGCCCAAAAGAACGTTGGATAATTATTGGTTAAACATTATGCAAGGCAATCAAGCAACGGCAAAACGAACCATAAAAGCCTTTTATCAGCGTGTGGAGAAGGCAAATCGTTTGTTTACGACTTACAAAGACGGCTGGAAAACGGACAAAGGTATGGTGTTTATCATCATGGGCGACCCTGCAAAAACTACTCGCACAAAGGATAAAGAAATCTGGACTTATAATCGTGCTTCGCAATATTCTGAGTTGAATTTTACTTTCACAAAACGGTCAAATCAGTTTGCCGACGACCATTATGAATTGCAACGATACGCTGAATATCAATCAATTTGGTTTCCAACGGTGGAACAATGGCGGAATGGTGATGTGGTTGCACGTTAATAAAATAGCCTTTCTACATTGCGTAGAAGGGCTTTTTTATGCAATTATTCAATGATTATTTCCCCCAATCCACCGCCAACTTCCCAATCTTCTCGCCACACATTTTCCCCCCTTCATTATCACAGAAATAATGAATTCCTCCGTAGATTCTGGACATTCCTGCTTCATTTGCCATTTTTTTTAAACGACTTGAATCTTGTGGAAAATAATGTCCCAAAACCAAAGCCGCCGCCGCCGAGAACGTTGAATGTCCTGAAGTATAAGATGGAAAATTTGGAACGGATAATGAATTTTTGATTTCTTTATCAACTTGCGTGGGTCTCGGAAAGAAATATTTGTATTTCGTTGCCCAACAAGCAATGGCAGCATCTTCTTCTGCACGGTTTAATTGTTGCAAGATTTTGGCAGTTCTTAGTTCCGTAAAGTGTTGATTTCTAATGAGTTCCTCGGCAATTTTATTCCAATGTCCTGGGGGTGTAAAAGTGCCTACGCCATCTGCCCAAAATTCGGCAATGCGTTTTTGTTCGGGTGTTCGAGTGTTGCCAATGGCTTTTACGGAATCAATATCTTGTTTAAATTTTTCACTCTTAAAATCGGGGGGAGTGGGCGGTTGTGGATTGCCCAAAACTTCATTTTTATCAAACCAAGTTCTAACTAAACCCATCAATGGAAGCAACGGAGCGTGTTTCGTGGTATCTTGACTTAGCCAAGCATTTTTAATTTTCTTGGCTTTGTCTCTCCAATTTTGGTTTTGGTCTTTGGCGTTTTCAAAATTGTCATTTTGGGCGTATTCAATAACTTTTTTGGCAATTTGTTCGCCTAATTTCCCACCTGCAATAATGTCGCTTTTTAAATTTGCTCCTGACCATAATCGGGTGTTTCCATGTTCGAGGGCTTTATTGTAGAGATAATCGTTTTCGGCAGGGAATAATTTACTCAAAATTTTATAAGAAACTGCCGCAATCACTGCATCTTCCGAAGGATAAGACGGCAGATTTGTTTCTGGTAATGAACTTTTCAATCCATTATGGGAAGGACTTAGTCTCCCGAATTTGTATTTATAAAACCAAGTTGCCACTAACGCATCGTACTGTGCCACACTTAAAAGAGCATACGCACGAGCCGCAAATGGGGGTGAAGCCATCGGTTTTGTTGGGTCTGGTTTTTTGCCTTCTATGGGTGGATGGTTATATTTTGCGACTAATTCACGAGCAATTTGATTCCAACGCAAAATACCTCCCGAAGCCCAATGATTTATGGCAACTTCCTGAGGGTAAGTGCGTTGATTCACAACAGACCTTGATTGAACAAGTTCTTGTTTGTATTCTTCTGAATGAAAATTTACTGGAATATCAACTAAAAAATCATTTGGGGAAGTGATAATTATCGTTTTCCAAGCACCCCCATTCGCATCTGGACTATCGAAAGTTAAGACTGGAAACTCGGGTTTAGACACGGGGGCGTTTTCCTTACAACTTATAAAAAGTAATAGAGAAAGTAGTAAAAAAAACTGACTAACTATTTGCATTGGTTTTACTTGCATATCAAGTAGGGTAGTATAAACCCTGATAGGACAAAAACCGTGCAAGAAAATATTATTTAGACCACGGATTTATGGATTAAACGGATTTATACCGGTAAAATTTTAAAAATCTATGTAAACCTATTTAATTTATGGTCGTTGACCGCTTTCCCAACAAAACCAAACCAAAAAATGTAATTGCTCCATTCACCAATAATTTCTCAAAACCAAACTGATAACCGTTCAACCATTCCTTTGAATTGATGTCAATAATATACGTTAAAATTGGAGCTGCAATACATACAAAAGGCACAAGAGAATCTCTTACGGGGGTTTTTGTGAATAAGCCAAAAGCAAAAAGTCCTAAGAGTGGACCATAC
>JAYVRF010000134.1:0-6396 GCA_043756925.1 Arcicella sp.
ATTTCTTGGGGTGAAGCTGACTTGTTGCTGTTACTTTTCAATAAAAGCGTAGCAATTTCTTTGTTTTGATAAGTAATTACTGCCCCTGGAATAATCAAACTTTGCGTTTTCTTTCCGTCTTCCGTTGCCATGGCATTGGTGGGCGGAATCCCCTTCTGAGCCAATTGAACTATTTTTTCGTTACGAGTTTTCTCATCTTTATATTCCGAATTAAGATCAATAAATGCGAATTTAATGTTTGTACCACCATAAATCTGAAATTCGTCTAAGGTTTCATGCACCGCATTTTCCAAGCGTTTGAAACCCGCAGGAATGCCTTTACCCGTCAGATATACCTTCACATACACCTCATCTTCAAGGTTTCTGAGGAGGTTTTTGGTGGCATCATTAATCGTAAAACGTTTTTCTTCGGTAAGGTCAATTCTGAAAAAAAAGTGATTGGCTAAAGCATTCAAGCCAATGACAGCGGCAATTACGAGAAGAATTTGGATTAACTTATTTCTCATGTGGTTGTAAACTCAATATTTTATTAGTTTCTTAAATCATTAATTTCCTTTTCGGTTAAACCAGTTAATGTTTTATTAACTCATTATCTAATCCGTTTTCGATTGCTTTTTCAGTCATTTCAATAATTCCCTCGGTCCTTCCTTCTGCTACACCTTCCGCTTTGACAGCATTTATTAATATCATTTCACTACGAATGTCGTCCCAATATTTGTCGTAAATGGCTAATTATCCTTTGGTAAAACCTGATTCTTGAAGATAATCAACCGCCTCTTTGATGATTGAATTTTGCAATAATTCTTCTGGGATTTCTTCCGAACTATCCTCAATTTCAGTCATAAAACGTAACCAAAGCAATTACATTTCTACGATGAATTGTTGTCCGTTCTGGTCTGTACAACGAACATCAACAATGGAATATTTCAAAACTGGAATTTATGGAACTAATTTATGCGGAAGATATTCTACCAATAAAATTGAGGAATTTAAAGGTAAAAGAGCGTTCAAAAAGCTAATCAACAAGTGAGGATATTGTCCGAATACTTTTTTGAATGTCAAAACATTTTTTGGGTCAAGATAACGCATGAGGTTTTCTTCATTAAATTTCCATACAAATCTACAAAAAACATAGCTAATAAATGTTTTACCTCTACGAATTCACCATTTCAACCGTCTTCTGCAAAGACCTCGAAATCACCAAAGCCATTGCCTCCGCTGATTCGGTAGCGAAGAGATGTTGAGTCATTTGTAAAAGATTTTCGTTGTAAAAATTTGGTTTAATTATCTCATTATCAATATGATAGATTACATCACAAACTACTAAATGATATTGCCGTGAGATTACATCATACACAATCAGCGGATTTGAAACACTATCATCTCGTTCAAAACATAGGATAAATAATGGAAAATCAAACGTTGCCATGCCATTCATTGTGGTGGAAAGGTCAGCATCAAAGTATTCGTATTTTAAAAAAGAATGTTTGAAATTTCGTTTTGTTAAACAGACTGAAAGTTCTACTAATTTTTGAGTCATTTCAACCAACGGTATTTCTTGGTAAACATATTCTTCAAACGGTTTCCATAAATTCGTTGATAAATCTAAAAATTCAAGAAAGGGTTTTGCTAAATCTAATTTATAATTAAACATGGGATAATCAGGAGTAAAATAACCTGGATAAAAATAACTCATCCCTTGATTTTTACTAAATTCCATTTTCAAAAACATCAAATATTTTCCGAGGCTATGTTTTTGATAATCTGGGTCATAGAAACACGTAATGCCCGATGAAGCATCTCTGCCCAAATCAAAAATGCCGCAAGCAATTAGCTTTTCATCATCATAAATATTGACTTCGTATGAATCAAAAACATTACTACATTTATCGTCATACAAAAGATAAGTTAGCGAAGGGGCAGCATCGAAAGGAACGTGATTTTTATATTTATTGAAAAGAATTAAATGTTCAGGCGAAAGGGCAATGGATGGCTTGATTTCTACGCTAAAATTGGTATTCAGTTTTTGCAATTTTTGTTGCGTTTTGCTGGGTTTAAAGCTCAATAAATCAATCCTCAACCATATCACACTGTATTGTAAACCATTGAATTTTAGAAAATTAGTCGTGAAAATAGTTTGTCCCATTCTGAACCAACCTTTGTCTAAATATTCGTCTAATTGTTCGCCCTTTAGTGAGTTTATGGGATAGTGTAATTCTGCAAGCATTGATTGGATTTCTGCGGATTTTATTGATGAGTAACGGTGAAATAATAACTTATGAAATTTTAAGTTGGCTATTTTAGCATCAGTTTATTATACTTTTGAAGCGAATAGCATTGTTATTTAATAAAAAAGTAGTTTAAAATGATGTTAGAAGCGTAATTTAAAAATTATAAGCTATTGTTTTACCGTTACTAAACAAAGGTAGAGATATGTCTATGATATAACAAGGACGGCATCGCTTTGAGCAATGCCGTCCTTTAATTTACTGTAACATTTATTACAAAATCCCCTCCATTTCTTGATTTTCTGCAAAAGGTTGTTTGTAAATTCGTTTACCCGTTGCTTTGAAAATTACGTTTGCCAAAGCACCGCCCGTTGGTGGTAAAGCGGGTTCGCCCAAACCCGTTGGGTCAATGCCATTATCCACAAAATAAGCGTCAATTTCTGGTACTTCGTTGTATTTTATCAGTCTGTATGTATTGAAGTTTGTCTCCTGCGGAATGCCATCTTTGAAACTTAATTTGCCGTACATCGCATGACCAATTCCGTCCACAATGGCTCCATAAATTTGATTTTTTGCTCCACTTTGATTAATTACAATCCCGCAATCCGTCACGGCATACACTTTTTTAAGCGTTGGTTTCCCCTTTTTTATGGCAATTTCTGCCACCTGAGCCACGTATGAATTATGCGAAAAATAGACACTAAATCCTTGATGCGTGTCCTTTTTTGAATTACCCCACTGTGATTTTTCGGCAACCATTTTTATCACTTTTTCAAAACGGTCTGGTTCATAAGTTATCTTACCAATCGGCTTTTCCTTCACTTTGGCTAACAATTCCAAACGAAATTGAATAGGGTCTTTGCCGACAGCCGTTGCTACTTCGTCCAAAAATGCTTGTTCAGCATACGCCAAAAAATTAGTAATTGGAGCTCGCCAAGGTCCTGTGGTGATGGGCGATTTATAGTCCACCGAATCAATTAACACGTTTTCAATCGCTCCAACTGGAAAGTTATCTTGTCGGGTTGAATTACCCGCATTCATGCTCACGCCTCGCAACATAAAACCCGTCATATTTCCCGCTTTATCAACGGCAGCTTTAAAGCGATAACGCACGGCAGGTCTGTAAATTCCACCGCCCATATCATCCTCACGAGTCCACATCACTTTCACAGGTGCTTTGATGATGCTTGATAATTCAGCGGCTTCCAAAGCGTAATCATTATTCAATCTTCTACCAAAACCACCGCCCATTTTTGTCAATTCCAAGGTAATATTTGCCGCTGGAATATTTAATAATTTAGCCACTTGATCAACCGCAGATTGTGGCGTTTGGGTTGGACCTGCCAAACGCACACTATTTTCTTTTACATCTGCAAAGAAATTCATGGGTTCCATCGGATTGTGAGGTAAAAAGGGACATTGGTAATCTGCCTGAATAACCTTGTAGGCTTCGTTAAACGCCTTTTCAACGTCTCCATCTTTTCGTCTGACTTCGGCGTTTTTTCCTTCCATCATTTCCGTAAAAATTCGGTTGTGGTCAGCATCACTTTCGAGGTCTTTTTCCTTTTCCCAATCAATTTTTAAGGCTTTGCGAGCCTTCATAATTTGCCAAGTCGATTTACCAACAATTGCTACTTTATTCCCAAACGAAACCACATCAATTATACCCGACATTTTTTTGGCTTCGGAAGCATCAAATGACTTAAATTTCAAACCAAAAGCGGGTGGTCTTTGAATTTGGGCGAATAACATTCCTTCCGTTTTGAAATCAATCCCGTAAACTGGTTTTCCCGTCAAAACATCCTGATTATCAACGCTTTTGATGGTTTGCCCAATCAGTTTAAAATCTTCTTTTTTCTTTAATTTTACCTCTTTAGGAATTGGTAATTTTGAAGCAGCTTCTGATAATTCTCCATAAGATAATTTTTGTCCCGTTGAAGAAATCACAAAGCCATTTTCAGCCTTACAAGTTGAAACATCAACCGACCATTTTTGAGCCGCCGCTTCAATTAAAAGTTGTTTAGCAGTTGCTCCCGCTTTGCGTAATCGCTCCCACGAGTGCTTGATTGCTCCACTTCCACCCGTTAATTGTCTTTCGTATTTTTTAGGCTCTAAATTTGCCTGTTTTACCACCACATTTTTCCAATCTGCCTCCAATTCTTCCGCCACAATTACCGCAAAGGCAGTTTTTATACCCTGACCAATTTCTGGATTGGGTGAAAAAATGGTGATTATTCCGTTTGGAGCAATGGATAAAAAGGCATTTGAAGTGATATTTTCAGCAGTTGCTTGTTCGATGATATTAGCGGCAAGTGTTTCATTACTCAACCAATTAAATCCTAAAATCAAACCTCCGCTTGCCATTAGAGAATTTTTAAGAAAATTTCTACGGCTATTGTTTGTTGTATTTTCCATGTCGTTTGAGGGGGTTATTTCGTTGATTTTGCGGCTAATTTCACGGCATCATGAATACGATGATACGTTCCGCATCGGCAAATATTTCCAGACATTGCCGTTGAAATATCAGCATCGCTTGGGTTCTTATTTTCCTTCAAAAAAGCCGCTGCCGTCATCATTTGCCCAGATTGACAGTAGCCACATTGCGGCACGTCAATCTCATTCCAAGCCTTTTGAACGGGGTGCGTTCCATTGGTTGAGAGTCCTTCGATGGTTGTGATTTTGGATTTACCAATTACTGAAACTGGCAACACACACGAGCGAGTCGCCACGCCATTCAAATGTACAGTGCAAGCCCCACACTGAGCGATTCCACAGCCATATTTTGTTCCCGCAAGTCCCAGAGTGTCCCGCAAAACCCATAAAAGAGGAGTGTCTTCTTCAACGTCCACCAATTTGGACTGTCCGTTGATTAATAATGAATATTTTGCCATTGTCGATGTTTTTTAATTTTAAATCAAATCTATAAAATTGTTAGTAAATGTAACTTGTTGATTTTAAAAAGTTTACTTATTTTTTAAATATTTTTAGTTTTAAATTTAATAATTACAGAAAACAAATATTTTGCAAAAAAGTAAGATAATTTTGCAAATGTCGTCCCTACTTTTTAACGTTTAAACGTATCTCCTATACCGTTAGGTAAATAATTATCATTTGTTAATGATTTTTGACATTTTACTTGCTTTTAATTAAAAAATTTAAGTATTTTTACTTATTGATTTACTAATTAAACCTTCTTATTTAAAGTATTGATTAACAAATACTTACACGCTTAATCTCCTTCATAAGATGCGATAATTATAAACTGTTCTACTCATTTTTTAAATTAATATTGTGAAATGAAACCGTGAAAATATCTTATTTTATGCTGAAAATCATTGAGTTTTTTCTTTAAAATACTGATTTTGCATGGAAAATTATTTAAAAGCAACAAAATTACAAACTTCATAATTTCCTCCTTCATCTACCCTTCTCATTTATCTGTTTTATAAACAATTTTCCTCATTTTCGAGCCTCATTTTCTGACTATATATTTAGGATATTTTTGTAACGATAAACGTACTATAATCATGAAAAAAATTCTTCTGATTTGTTCAATTTTGACCTCGCATTTGAGCTACGGGGCGGTTGATTCACTCATCTTAAATAATTCCTCTTGGAAATATCTTGATGACAACACTCGCCCGTCAAACTGGGAAAAGCCGAATTCAATTTATTCTGATGCTTCTTGGGCAAAAGGAAATGCTCAATTAGGTTATGGCGAAGGTGATGAACAAAAGGTTGTGAGTTTTGGACCGAATATTAATGATAAGTATGTAACGACTTACTTTCGCAAAAATTTTAATGTTAATAACCCTGCGATGTATGGTTCATTAACATTAAATTTAATTCGTGATGATGGGGCAGTTGTTTATATTAATGGAATAGAGATAATTCGCAATAATTTACCCGCAGGTACGATTCTACATGGCACGGGAGCATCTGTGGGAATTGGCGTAAATGAAAATGATTGGATTCCTTACACGATTCCTACAACAAATTTAGTGGCGGGAAATAATGTAATTGCCGTTGAAATTCATCAATTTGTGGAAACAACAGGTATTTACGTTGGAAAAGTGACAAGCACGGATGTAAGTTTTAACCTAACCTTAGCAACTAATATTTCAACAGCCGTTGGTGGAGATACTTTGGTCAATAATAATTCGTATTG
>JAYVRF010000135.1:0-23724 GCA_043756925.1 Arcicella sp.
TTACGAAGGTGTTGTACGTTCAAATTCAGCGATTAAGACAGCAACTGAATATTTGAAACTAAATCCAGAACAAGTAAATTATGCAAATGGACGTATTGGAGAAGCAATTTTCTTAAGATCGTACTATAATTTTGAGGCATACAAGGTTTGGAAAAATGTTCCATATTACAGTGAAAACGACGTAGATTTTAAAAAAGCAAACGATAAGCCTATTCTACCTTTAATTATAGAGGATTTGAAAAAAGCAATCACTTTACTACCTGCTAAAAGAGATCAAGTTGGTCGTACAGATAAAATGGTTGCAACGGCATATTTAGGAAAAGCGTTACTCTACAATCAGGATTTTGCAGGAGCAAAAGTACAGTTTGATTTAGTTGTGGCTTCTGGTAGATTCAAATTGGTAGATTGTTTTTATGATAATTTCTCAGTAGCTGGAGATAATAATGATGAGTCAATCTTTGCGGCACAAACTTCTGTAAATGACGGTGCTGGTGATGGAGATAACTCTAACTTTGCTGAACGTTTGGCATTACCTCATGGTTCAAGTCCTTTTGGATGTTGTGGTTTCAAAACTCCATCTTATGAGCAAGCCTACGCTTACAGAGTGGATGCAAACGGTTTACCAATCTCTGTGGAAGGTCAGACTTTGAAGAGACTATCATCAGGAGCAAGTGATGTATTAGACCCACGTATTGACTTTACAATGGGTAGAACTGACGTTCCTTATTTGGATTGGGGTGTTCAAAAAGATGACTGGGTTCGTGGTCAAGGATATGCAGGTTGGTATTCTCCAAAGAAAAACGCTCATGCTTCTAAGGATCCTTCATTAAGTGGTTCTTGGGCAGGAAATCAATTATCAACGCTCAATATTGAATTGATGCGTTATTCAGACTTGCTTTTGATGTTAGCAGAATGCGAGGTTGAAGTTGGTTCATTGTCAAAAGCTCAAGCATTAGTAAATATGATTCGTGTAAGAGCTGGGAAATGTGCTCAGGGAAAATCAGCGATTGCTGTACCAATGAACGCTGCTGAAATTACTTGGGCAAAATATAACGTTAAACCCTACGTTGCCGCTTGGACAGATAAAGCTGTTGCTCGTGATGCCGTAAGATTAGAGCGTCGTTTAGAATTAGCGTTGGAAGGACACCGTATTTTTGATTTACAAAGATGGGGGATTTACCAAACTACTATGCCAAAATATCACGCAAGGGAGAAAATGTTGATTAACGTATTCTCAGGAGTGGGTGCTGTTGAAGCAAAACATAATATGTTCCCATTGCCAAATACTGAAATTCAACGTTCAGAAGGTGCATTGAAGCAAAATCAAGGATTCTAATTATTGATTCTATCAGTAAAAAAGGGGGTAGGAATTTTCCTATCCCCTTTTTTATGTAAAAACTTTAACTTTTAAACTTTAATTTTGATTAAACATTTTTTCAAAAAAATTATGTCACGATTACTACTATTTTCATTTTTAATACTACTATTTTCTTGTAAAAAAGAAACTTCAGAACCGTCTGATAAAAGTGCGGTATTTACACTATTAGACAATAAAGAAATTGGAGTAAACTTTGAAAATACAGTTACAGACCAAGAAAATTTCAATGTTTTGACCTATCGAAATTATTATAACGGTGGAGGCGTAGCCATTGGCGATGTCAATAATGACGGCTTGAAAGATATTTATTTTACCGCCAATATGAGTGATAATAAACTGTATCTCAATAAAGGAAAAGGGAGTGGTTCATCGCTTCAATTTGAAGACATAACCAACACAGCGGGCGTAAAAGGTAAAAAGTCATGGTGTACGGGCGTAACAATGGCAGACGTAAATGCCGATGGGTTTTTGGATATTTATGTTTGTTATTCGGGTGGGGTATTGAAAGACAATAAGGAGAACGAACTTTTCATCAATAATGGTGATGTTAAATCTCCCAAATTTACGGAAAGAGCCAAAGAATATGGCTTGAATGATGCAGGGAACACTACACACGCCTCTTTTTTTGATTATGATTTGGATGGCGATTTAGATTGTTACGTCTTGAACGATAGCTATAAATCCCCCGAAAAAATAATCTTTGATGCTCGTGAAAAGTATGATAAAGATGCCGAAGGAGGGGATAGGCTATACAGAAATGATGATGGTAAGTTCGTGAATGTGACAGAAAAATCTGGGATATTTTCAAGTAATGTAGGTTTCGGTTTAGGTATTTCAGTAGGAGATGTGAATGGGGATTTTTACCCCGATATTTATATTTCTAACGACTTTTGGGAACGTGATTATCTATACATAAATCAAAAAAATGGGAACGGTTCGTCGCCACAATTTAAAGAGGTTCTACCCGATAAAGTGGATTATACTTCATTGGCAAGTATGGGTTCGGATATTGCGGATATAAATAATGATGGGCATTTGGATATTTTTACCACAGATATGCTTCCACCCGACAACTACCGTTTGAAAGTAGCTACTAAATTTGACGATTACTACTTAGGAGAACTTCGATTTAGAAATTCATTTCATTATCAATTGGTTCAGAATTGCTTACAGGTAAACCAAGGTGATGGAACGTTTCAAGAAACTGCCTTCTTTTCGGGCGTTGCGGCAACGGATTGGAGTTGGGGAGCCTTAATTTTTGATATGAATTTAGACGGTCAGAAAGATATATTCGTGAGTAATGGTGTGTATAATGACATTACCGATTCAGATTTTGTGGACTTCATCGCTGACCCTAATGAAGTTAAAAAAATTGTTGAAGAAAAAGGCAAATATGATTTTAGGGATTTTGTAAAATTTCTCCCCCATAACAAAAGAAAAAACTATGCTTTCATTAATCAAGGCAATAAAAATGGGCAAACTTTGCATTTTGAAAACTTAGCATCAAGCCTAAATCTTGACCAAGAAAGTTATAGTAATGGCTCCGCTTACGGAGATTTGGATAATGACGGAGATTTTGATTTAGTAGTAAATAACGTCAATATGCCTGCTTTTATCTACCAAAATAATTCGGTGGAGGAAAAGAAGAATGCTTTTGTGAAATTTCAATTAAATGGTAGTGAAAAGAATAAATTTGGTATTGGTTCAACGGTAATGGTTTATCAAAAAGGCAACGTTCAAATGGCTCAAAGTATGGCTTCGAGAGGGTTTGAAAGTTCGGTGGATTCTGATTTGATTTTTGGTTTAGGAAAGGATAAAAACATTGATTCCGTTAGAATTGTTTGGACGGATTTGAAAACGCAATTAATTAAAAATGTGAAAAGTAATGTTACGATAAAACTTAACTATAAAAATGCTACAGCCATTTTCAAACCTGTAATATTTAAACCCAAACACGCTTTTAAAGAAATTAGTAATCAAGTTATTGCCGATGCAACCCACATTGAAAACAAATATATTGACTTTGATTCTGACCGTTTGATGCCCCATGTTCTCTCTACGGAAGGTCCAAAGATGGTAAAGGGTGATATTAATAAAGATGGTAAAGAAGATTTTATTTTATTAGGGGCAAAAGACGGTTCAGATAAATTGTTCTTAAATATTAATGGTAAATTTATTGAAAGCAAACAAAAAGGATTTGTTGTTAAAAACCTATCAGACCATATTTCAGGAGCATTATTTGATGCAGACGGAGATGAAGATTTAGATTTTTTAGTAGGAGGTGGAGGCAATGAATACCGTGATGGTATTGCCGCATTTACCGCCATTTATTACGAAAATAACGGTAAAGGAGAATTCTCGAAGCAAGACAGTAAAGCACCCGTCATAAAAGGACAAATTGGTTGCATAAAACCTTGTGATTTTGATAATGATGGTGATATAGATTTGTTCGCAGGGGGTAAGGCAGTACCAGGTGGCTACGGACTTTCCCCACGCAGTTATATGCTTCAAAATGAAGGAAATGGAGTTTTCAAGGATATTACAAATGAATTCACGGGACCAATTGGTATGGTAACTGATGCGGTTTGGACTGATGTAAATGCGGATAAATTACTTGACCTCATTGTAGTGGGAGAATGGATGTCTGTTACCATTTTTGTAAATGAAAATGGCAATTTCAATAAGCCTTTAGTTATTCCAAACAGTGAAGGTTGGTGGAATATTATTAAGGAAAGTGACATTGATAGCGATGGTGATATGGATTTTCTGTTAGGTAATTGGGGAGAAAATATCAAATTAAAAGCCTCCCTCGAAAAGCCATTAAATTTATATGTTTATGATTTTGACCAAAATAAAAGACCTGAAGTTGTGATAGAATGGTTTACCCAAGAAGATAAAATACCTTATCCATTTGCCAGTAAGGCTGATTTGACCGCTCAAATGCCTTCATTGAAAAAGACAGGGTTAAAATATAAAGAGTTTGCCGAAAAACAAGTGAAAGACCTTTTTGATAATACTTTGTTAGAAAAAGCGATAAAGAAAAGAGTTACAAATTTTGCTTCATCGGTATTATTGAATCAAGCTGGGAATTTGGTCTTAGAACCTTTGCAAGATGAAGCCCAAATGTCCCCAATTTTTGCTGTCGAAACTGGTGATTTTGACGGAGATAAGATATTAGACTATTTTGTAGGAGGTAATTTTTATACGTTAAAACCCGAAATGGGAAGATATGGAGGTTTCCACGGAGGATACTTTAAGGGAATAGGCAAAGGTAAATTCAAATATATTTCACCCAATGAATCAAAGATTGAAGTAAAAGGTGAAGCCCGTGATGCTCTTTGGCTTGATAAACGATTGATAGTAGCACGAAATAATGATTCTGTTTTAATATTCGAGAAGTGAAAAACATCCTAAAACAAAATCCTGAATATTAATAAGTAGTCGTTAATAAATAAACAACGTTTTAATTTGGTTATTTTTGTGGTATGGAATACAGATTTATACAATTAAGTCCAGAGGACATAAGTCTTTTGGAAAAGACCTCAAAGACAAGTTCAAAAGCACACATCAGACGTAAATGCGATACGATATAAACACTCTATCAGGTCTGTATAAAATACGTACTCATACTATCCGTAATTGGATGGACAATTGGACAGCCAAAGGCATAGAGGGTTTTTCTATATCCACTGGTCGTGGTCGTAAAGCTGAAATAGACCCAAACAACACAGATTTAGTTGATTCTCTGACCAAAGTAATTAAACTTAATCCTCAAAACTTAGATACAGTTTGTACGGAATTAAATAAATCTAATGATTTGACTTTAACTAAAAATAAAGTCATTCGATTTTTAAAATAAAGTTAGATTACTCCTTTCGTTGTTTTCGTAAATGTATCAAAAAATGTCAAGATCCTGTTTTGTACAAAGAATTAGTTGAAAAACTCTGCCAGATACTCTATTTACAGGAACTCCTGAGTGTCTATTATGGTGACCAAAGTGGATTTTCGTTAACGCCTTGTTTACCTTATGGTTGGCAACCCAAAGGTAAACATATTCGTATTTGTCCTAAAAAAAGTAAAAGATTAAATGTCTTTGGTTTACTCTCAAAAGATAATTATTTACAAGTTTATTCTACCTATGGCACTGTTTCATCAGACCTAATAATTGCTTTTTTAGATGATTTTGCTCAGCAAATTAAACAAAAAACGGTGGTTGTACTGGATAACGCTCCGATACATCATTCAGATGAGTTCCAAGAACAAATTGCTATTTGGGAAGAATAAGATTTGTTTATCTTTCTTCTGCCAACATATAGTCCTCATCTCAATCTTGTTGAAAGGTTATGCTAAGTGGTGCGACGGTTCGCTACGAATGGTAAAACCCCATCATTACGAATCTTTTGAAACACTGACTACTCTGCGGTAGAAGAAATTTTGAATCAAGTAGGTTCTAAATTCAAAATTGATTTTAGTGAAATCAAACATTTTACAGAATTTAAAACGTCGTTTAAATTTGAATGACTACTTAGAACTGATTGTTATACAGATACATCATTAAATCGTAAAAAATAATGAGTAAGATGTAACATTTATTCTCTTTTATAAATTATAAATATAAAAATTTTAATAGAAAATATTGTCATAAAACTACTTTACTATTATCTTTATAGAGATTTCAATCAATAGTATAATTTTTTCAATCAAAAACCCAATTTTTTTATTATGAACACAAAACTTTACTCTCAAATGAAGAGAATGCTTTTGTTAGGCGTATTCTTGCTGAGTACGTTCTTAACATTTGCACAATACAGACGAGAGACTGGAAAAGTCGCAGGGAGCGATGGTCAGGGAATTCCTGGGGTTTCAGTTCTTTTGAAAGGAACTCAAACAGGAACTTCAACCGATGCGAACGGGGCGTTTGCAATTAATTTAAAATCTGGAAAAGATGTATTATCTTTTTCTGGAATTGGCTACCGAAGTGTAGAAGTAAAAGTTGGAACTCAAACAACCGTTAATGTTGCGATGAATGAAGATGTTTCAGCTTTGGATGAGGTTATTGTTACTGGATATTCGAGTACCAACAAAAAAGAATCAACTGCTGCAATTTCAACGGTTAAAGCTAAAGATTTATTGGTCAATCCTTCTGGAAATATTGAACAACAATTACAAGGAAGAGTTGCTGGTGTAACTTTAATCACAAATGGTCAGCCTGGAACCAATTCAATTATTCGTGTTCGTGGTTTTGGAGCATTTGGAGGAAACGAGCCTTTGTATATTGTTGATGGAGTACCAGTTGGTTCAACTGATTTCTTATCTCCTGATGATGTAGAATCAACATCTGTGCTTAAAGATGCCGCCGCTGCATCTATTTATGGAGCCCGTGCTGCCAATGGTGTGATTGTGTATGTAACGAAAAAAGGAGCTAAAAAGGCTCGTAAAATGGAGGTTACTTACGATGGTATGTTTGGAGTGACTGACCCTAACCTTGCTGGAGCTCCTAAGAATCTTACGCCACAAGAACAAGCCGATTGGACAAAGATTGCTCAATTAAACAACATTTCACAAAATGGTATTGTAAAAGGTACGCCAGCATATCTTAACAACTTGAAACATCCACAATACGGAAATGGCGAAAAAGCTACTATTCCAGATTATTTGTATGCAAATGGTCAAAGTGGAGTTTATGGTACAGTTGATTTAGCGGCAGCAAAGGCAGCTTTTGATAAAGATCCTGCAAATAGCTTTTTGATTAGACCAAACTTAGCTGGGACGAATTGGTATCAAGCCATAACTCGTTCTGCTCCATTGATGCGTCATAGTCTTGGATTTAGTGGCGGAACTGAAAATGGACGTTATTATTTTGGATTATCTGCTCAAGAGCAAGCAGGTATTTTGATTACCAACAGTTTCAAAAGATACTCATTTAGAGCAAACTCTGAATTTGACCTTGGTAAAAGAGTAAGAATTGGTGAAAACCTTCAATTTACTTATCGTTCAGTTTTGGGACAAGCAGGCGGTAATAATGGTTTAGGTATTGCAGGTGATGAATCACAAATTTTAGCTGCCTATCGTATGCCAACTATCATACCTGTTCGTGATGAATTTGGAAGTTATGCCAGTACAAAAGCGGGCGGTTTCAACAATCCACGAAATCCAGTTAGAAGTTTAGAATTGAATAATACTAACGATGGTAATTTTAATGGGAATGCTTTTGGAAATATCTATGTCGAAATTGATCCAATTGCTAATTTGACATTACGCTCAAGCATAGGAGGTCAATTTAATACTTTTTACTTCAAAAACTATAATTACAGGTATTTGGGAGATTCAGAACCAGAAGCAAGTAATTCATTTAGTGAAGGTAGTGGATATTCACTTGCTTGGACACTTACTAACACTGCCACTTACAAAAATAAGTTTGGTAAGCATGGCATTACAGTACAGGGAGGTATTGAATCATTGAATACAGGTTTCGGAAGACGTATTAGTGGAAGTGGACTTAACCCATTCTCAACAGATTTGGATTACGTAAACTTATCAGTAGTACAAACCCCGCAAGTTAATTCGGACCTATTCAGTGGCGTAAACTTTTATTCTCTTTTTGGAGAACTTAGATACAGCTATAACGACAAATATTATGTAACAGGAGTTGTTCGTCGTGATGGTTCATCAAGATTTGGAGCGAATACCAGATACGGTATTTTCCCTGCGTTCTCAGCAGCTTGGCGTGTAAGTAGTGAAGATTTTATGAAAGAATTGCCTTTTATTACTGATCTTAAAATTCGTGGTGGATGGGGACAAATGGGTAACTCAAATAACGTAGACCCAAATAATCAATATTCATTGTTTGGGTCAAGTAGAGGAAGTTCATTCTATCCAATTTCTGGAACAAATAGTGGGGCAGATGAGGGATATTTCAGAACTCGTATTGGTAATGCTAATGCTAAGTGGGAGACGAGTACATCAACTAACATTGGTTTTGATGCAACCTTCTTGAACGGAAGATTAGAGCTTGTACTGGATTTGTGGAACAAAGATACCAAAGATTTATTATTTCAAGTGCCTCTTGCTGGGGTTGTTGGTGTTTTGGCATCCGCACCATCGGTTAATATTGCCACAATGAATAATAAAGGTATTGATTTTCAATTAATTGGAAAAGGTAAAATTGGAAGCGAAGTTCGTTATGAATTGACAGTAAACAATTCATTCTTGAAAAACGAAATCACTTATTTAGCTCCTAACGTTACTTTCTTTGGTGGATTTAGTGGTAGAGGAGTTAGTCCAATCAGAAATCAAGTCGGACAGCCAATCTCAGGTTTCTTTGGTTATCAACAAATTGGATATTTTAGTAGTGCCGAAGATGTTAAAAATTCTCCTGCACAATCAGGTGCTGGTATTGGTCGCTTTAAATATGCTGATATTAGTGGTCCAAAAGGTGTTCCTGATGGTATAATCACACCAGATGATAGAACATTTATTGGTAGCCCAGTTCCAACTTATACAGGCGGAATCAATGTAGAAATAAAATATAAGGCTTGGGATTTCTCAACGTATATTTATGCTTCGGCTGGTAATAAAATCTTTAATTTCTCTAAATGGTACACAGATTTCTACGGAACATTTGAGGGTTCAGGAAAAGGACAAAGAGCCAAAGAATCATGGACTCCTGCTTTGGGGAATAATGCTAAAACTCCAATCTGGGAAAGTGCTTCAAACATCAGTACAAGTGGTGCTGAAAACTCGTGGTACGTTGAAGATGGTTCATACTTAAGAATGACTAACTTAACGGTTGGTTATACTTTACCAACGGCTTTGACATCTAAATTAGGTATCAAAAAAGCAAGAATTAGTGGAGCTGCAACAAATCTCTTCACAATTACGGGCTATACAGGAATCGATCCAGGAGTTGGCGGTGCAGCTGATACAAGTTTTGGTATTGATGTAGGTAACTATCCAGTATCAAGAGGATTTAATGTTGGCATAAACTTATCTTTTTAAAACAATTTTAATCGACAAATTGTAATTTCATATATCTTGATATATTTCAATATTTTATATGTCATTTAAAAGAGACTACTAACAAATATTTCAAATGAAAAACAAAATAAATCTAAGAAAAACATTGATAACTACTTTGGCAGTAGCATCAATTACTTTCTCTTGCAAAGACAGCTTTTTGGAAGTTTTACCAACAGGTTCTTTAGGAGAAGCACAATTAACCAGTAAAGCAGGGGTAGAAGGCTCACTATTAGGTGCTTACTCAATGATGTTAGGAAAAAACTTCTCTCGTCTTGCAGGACCTAATAACTGGGTGTTCGGTAGTATCATGGGTGGTGATGCTAATAAAGGTACTGACCCCGGTGATTTTACAAGCATTAATCCAATTCAACGTTATGAAGCTGATGCAACTAATGGAGATATCACAAGTGCTTGGCTTGCTAAATACGAAGGAATTAGCCGTACGAATAGCACCATTAGATTAGCCAATAAATCAACGGTTTTATCGGCTGATGATAAGAAAAGAATCATTGGCGAAGCACGTTTCATTAGAGGACACTTTTATTTTGAGTTAAAAAAACTCTTCAACAGTGCTCCATACATTGATGAAACCCTTGATTATGGAACTGGTATTGAGAAAGTACCAAACACTCCTGATTTTTGGGGTAAGATTGAAGCAGATTTTAAATTTGCGTATGATAATTTGCCTGAAACATTAGATGCAGCAGGAAGAGCTAACAAATGGGCTGCGGCTTCATATTTAGGTAAAGCATATCTTTTCCAAAAGAAATTTGCCGAAGCAAAAGCAATATTTGATCTGGTAATTGCCAATGGTAAAACTACGAATGGCAAGAAGTATAACTTGGTTCCGAGGTATGCTCAAATTTTCAACGCTGAAAATGATAATCATGAAGAATCAATTTTTGCGACTCAAACGTCAATGAATACTGGTAGCACTAATAATGCAAATGGATATGATGATTTGAACTATCCATACAATACAGGTTCGGAAGGTCCAGGTAACTGTTGTGGTTTTTTTCAACCAAGTTTTGAATTAGTAAATTCATTTCGTACTGATGCCAGAGGTTTACCAATCTTAGATGGTTCGTATAATGATGCTACAAAAGCGGTGAAAACAGATTACGGTATTGACACGAAGGATGCGTTTACGCCAGATGGAGGTAATCTTGACCCACGCTTAGACCATTCAGTAGGTCGTCGTGGAATTCAATATTTAGATTGGAGAGATCATCCAGGTAAAGATTGGATTCGTAGTCAACCTTACGCAGGTCCATATTCTCCAAAAAAATACGTTTATTACAAGTCGCAGGAGAATACCTTGACTGATGGTAGTTCGTGGACACGTGGATATTCAGTAATGAATTACACAATACTACGTTTTGCGGATGTTTTATTGATGGCTGCTGAGGCAGAAATTGAAGTGGGTGATATAAACAAAGCACGTGAATATGTGAATCGTGTACGTACTCGTGCAGCAAATAAGGATGGTTTTGTTAAGAACAAAGCTGGAAGTGCACCAGCAGCAAACTATACAATCGGAACTTATGATATGGCTTGGTCAGATAAAGATGTGGCTCGTAATGCAGTTCGATTTGAAAGAAAATTAGAACTATCGGGTGAGGGACATCGTTTCTTTGATTTGGTTCGTTGGGGAATTGCAGAGAAAGCACTTAATGCTTATTTGGCAGTTGATGGTAAAATATTATCAATCAAATTTGGCGGTTCAAAATTTACTGCTGGCAAAAATGAATATTTGCCAATTCCACAGACACAAATTGATATTCAAGGAAGAGACATTTTAAAACAAAATCCTGGATATTAATATTTTCAATTCACAAAAAAAAGAGATGGCAGTTGTCATCTCTTTTTTTGTATAATTTCTAATCTAAACCTCCAACCGAAACCCCACTCCATGCACATTTGAGAGTTTTATGCTTGGGTCTTGGGCTAAATATTTTCTTAATCTCGTAATAAAAACGTCTAAACTTCTGCCTTTAAAATAATCATCATCGCCCCAAATGGCAATCAAGATTTTATCTCTTGGTAAAGTTTCGTTTTTGTGAGTAACTAAAAATTCTAATAAATCAGACTCTCGGTGAGTTAATTCCAAAGCCTTTTCTTCAAAAATTAACTTCAAATTCTTTGTGTCAAAAGTATATTTACCCAAGGAATGTATGGCAATATTTTGACTGGTTTTCTTACCTGTTCGTTTCAAGATTGCTTCAATTCTTAAAATCAATTCTTCAATACTGAAAGGTTTTGTTAAGTAATCGTCAGCTCCCAATTTTAAGCCTTTGATGCGGTCTTCTTTTAGTGATTTTGCCGTAAGGAATATTATCGGAATATCGCTTCCTGTACTTCTGATGTACTCCGCAAGCGTGAAACCGTCCATTTCAGGCAACATTACATCCAAAATAAAAATATCATATTGATTCTGTTGAAAGGCTTTTTGCCCTGCTTTACCCGTTACTTGAAGGTCAATTTCGTAGCCTTCTTGTTCCAAATTATCTTTTACTACAAACCCTAAACTATCATCATCTTCAACTAATAATATCTTTGTCATGCTGTCTTGGTTGGGTATATTTCACGATTTTGGAAAATCGTTGTACATTCATACGCTAATTTAAGGCTTTTGACTAATATTTACAATTTGTTGGTATTTTTGTAAGTCATTGAATTTATCCAACAATTCAACACATCAACAATACAACAATTGAATCATGTTCCAATTAGACCCAAACAAACAATATCCTAAGAAATTATATTCAAAATCCGTAATCCGTTTTCAAGATTGCGACCCTTTGAAACACTTGAATAATGCCAAATATTTTGATTATTTCTTCAATGCCCGTGAAGACCAAGTTGCCACCATTTATGAGTTTGACTACAACGATTATTTCGAGCATAATCAAACTTCATGGGTGGTTTATAATCATCAAATTGCTTATGTTTCTTCGGCAAAAGTGAGTGAGCGAATCAAGATTGTTTCTTCCATTATCTATTATAACGAAAACACAATTGTTACGGAATTTGTAATGACGGATGAGGATTGTAAAACCGTTCGTGCCGTGCTTTGGACGACCTCAAAATATATTGATGTTCCTTCTGGTAAAAAGACAAATCATCAACCCGAAGTGACAAATTATTTAAAAACGATTTGTGTGGAAGGCATTAATTTTGAGCATATTACCTTAAATATGAGAATAAAAATGATTAAAAAAGAGTTGTTGGAAGGAACGTTTATTCCCACCAGATAGAGATATAGGATTAGAAATAATATCTGACAGATTTTCATGAAAATTAGTAAATCTCATTTAACTTTTTTAAATATTTTGTGCAATTAAAAAATACAAGGGCATTCCAACTGTGATATTCACTGGAAAAGTCACGGCAAGTGCCATCGGTAAATAAAGCCCTGGATTGGCTTGGGGTACTGTTATTTTCATCGCTGCGGGTACGGCAATGTAGGAAGCACTCGCTGCCAAAACCGCAAACATAAACCGATTGGGTATGTCGGTTGTGATGAAAGAACTTAGTAAGGCAAAAGTGCAACCATTAATCAAAGGAATAACAACGGCAAATACCAATGGAAACAAGCCAAATGAAAAGAATGCTTTTAGCTTTTTGCCGCTTGTGATACCCATGTCTAATAGAAAAATAGCCAAAAAACCCTTGAATAAATCGTTGGTGAAAGGCTTGATTCCCTCGGCTTGTTTTGCGTTTGCAAGTAATCCGATGACTAAACTCCCTAAGATTAATAGTACACTTCCGTTGGTTAGTGAATGTTTTATAACGGACGAGATTTTGATTTGAGTAATGTTTTCTTCTTTGTTAAAGATTGTGATTAGAACCAATCCCATGATAATTGCGGGAGATTCCATCAAAGCCATTATTGCCACCATGTGACCGTGGAGGTTTAATTGTTGAGATTCAAGGTAGGAGACGGCTGTTACAAAAGTCACCGCACTCACTGACCCATACGTTGCTGCAACAGCACCTGCATCAAACACATTTAATTTTTTTCTCAGAATAAAAAAAGTATAGAAAGAGATTAATAATGAGATACTGATTCCAAACAACATAGACCATGCAATTTCGCTTGAAAAAGTTTCATGAGATAATTCTTGTCCACCTTTAAAACCAATTGAAAATAATAAATAGAGAGAAATGAATTTTGATGAATTTGGGGGTATTTCTAAATCGCTTTTTAAATAAACGGAAATAATACCCAGTATAAAGAAAAGTAATGCAGGATTGGTTAGATTGTCAATGAGTAAATTAAAGTTCATACGCTTGATTCTTATTATTTTAGTTAATGTTGCTGCAAAGTTGCGAATGTTAACTCATAAATTTACATTTATCTTTATAATAGAATACATAAAAATATTTATGTTAAAAAGTTTAACAACTCAATAATTGCTTGAAATCCTAAAAACATATTGGGGATATGATAACTTCCGACCACTTCAAACTGAAATTATTCAATCGGTTTTGGACGGGCGGGACACGCTTGCCCTCATGCCAACGGGTGGAGGGAAATCCATCTGTTTTCAAGTGCCTGCGATGATGTCTGAGGGAGTTTGTATTGTCATTTCCCCCTTGATTGCTCTGATGCAAGACCAAGTGCAACACCTCAAAAACCGCAATATTAAAGCGGTCGGCATATTTTCAGGAATGCACAAAA
The DNA here is from genome assembly GCA_043756925.1 of Arcicella sp. Lineage (GTDB taxonomy): Bacteria > Bacteroidota > Bacteroidia > Cytophagales > Spirosomataceae > Arcicella. The sequence continues at coordinate 14,082 of JAYVRF010000135.1, forward strand.
ATCAGATTGATATTGCCCTTGATAATTGTATTTATGGAGATATAAAATTCCTATACGTTTCGCCCGAAAGATTACAAACAAAACTGTTTATTGAAAGAACTAAACAGATGAAAATCAATCTCTTAGTGATTGATGAAGCCCACTGTATTTCACAATGGGGTTATGATTTCAGACCGCAATATTCCAAAATTGCTGAGTTCAGAAAACTGATTCCGAATGTGCCGTTGATTGCTTTAACCGCAACGGCAACGCAGGAAGTTAAAACGGATATTCTTGAACAACTTGAAATGGTGAATCCGCAACTGTTTCAGCAAAGTTTTGCGAGAGCCAATTTGTCGTATTCAGCTTTTAAAGAAGATGATAAAGAACGTCGTTTAATGAAGATTTTGCAGAACGTGCAAGGTTCGGCGGTGGTGTATGTCCGCAATCGCAGACGCACGCAGGAGGTTTCGGATATGTTGAATAAATATAATATTCAATCCACTTTTTATCATGCAGGACTGAATTCAACCGAACGAACAAAGCGACAAGAGAACTGGATAAATAATCGTATTAGAGCCATTGTAGCCACAAATGCCTTCGGAATGGGCATTGACAAACCCGATGTCAGAACGGTGATTCACTTAGATTTACCCGACACTTTAGAAGCCTATTATCAAGAAGCGGGTCGGGCAGGACGTGATGGCGAAAAGGCGTATGCCGTTGTGCTATATAACCAACCCGATGTGGAGAGTTTGGAGAAAAATGTCCTACAATCTTATCCACCCATTGAACTAATCAGAAGCGTATATCAGTGTCTCGGAAATTTATTTCAATTAGCGGTTGGTTCGGGCGAATTTAATAGTTTTGATTTTGATTTAATCGAATTCCAAAAACGGTTTGATTTGCCACCAACTGACACTTATTTTGCCCTAAAAATTCTTGAGAATCAAGGATTTATTCAACTTTCGGAAGGTTTTAAAAGCACGTCGAAATTGATGTTTAAAGTTGATAATCGACAGCTTTATGACTTCCAACTACGCAATCCAAAATACGATTCCTTTATTAAATTATTGCTTAGAATGTACGGAGGAGAGCTTTTTGGCACATTTTTAAATATTTCAGAAGCGAATATTGCCAAAGCCTATTCCATTCCCGTGAAGGAAATTGAGACGTGGTTATTGAGTTTAGAAAAGTTTGATATTTTGTTTTACGATAAGCAAAAAGACCAACCCCAATTAACGTTCCTAACTCCAAGATTTGATATTCGAGAATTACCTTTACAAGAATTAGAAATTAAGAAAAGAAAAGAGCAAAATATTCAAAAAGCAAGGTCAGTAAAGCACTACGCCGAACAACCCAATCGTTGCCGAACGCAATTATTGTTGGAATATTTCGACGAAATAACCGATGCCGAATGTGGCGTTTGTGATAATTGTTTGAAGAAAAAAAGGCAGAATAAAATTGAAGTTGAAGATAAAGAAGGAAACAAAGCAACTTGCTTAAAAATTAAACAATTATTGCAAAATGGAGCCATGAGTTTACCATTAATAACTCAAATTATGCAACCCATTAATCAACAAAAATTTCAAGAGATTATTCGTGAAATGGTTGGGAATGAGGAGATTAAGTTTGATGAAGAGGGACGGTTGGAATTATAATTTGTAGAGACGAGGCAATGCCTTGTCTCACAATGTCCGAACAAAATTTTGTCGTTCTACGAGACAAGATAAGGCAATGCCTTGTCTCTACTCATAAATCCCAGCCGCAACCTTCTCCGTAACAGCCTTTGGAGCAATCCAAGCTAAGAATGCCGCCAATTTATTGATAAATCCAGGAATAACTTCCGTCTTACCCGCAAACATCGCATCCACTGAAATTTTCGCCACATCTTGCGGAGTCATTACCACTTTTTCAGCCGCCTTACGTGCTCTTGCAGGAATATTCGCACGGTCGTTGAAGTTGGTATCCGTTGCCCCTGGACTCACACACGTAACCGATACGGGAGAATCTTTTAACTCAAATTTCAAGGCTCTTGAGAAATTTAACACAAAAACTTTTGTAGCCGCATAAATCGCCATTTGTGGTAAAGCCTGATATGCCGTCGAACTCGCAATATTCAAAATATATGCTTGCGAATGACGCTTCAACATTGGCAAAAATACCTGACACATCTCCGCAAGCGTAATCATATTCAGATTCATCATGTCTCGATTTTGCTCAATCGTGAATTTTTCAAAATCTCCTGCCGAACCATATCCAGCATTATTTACCAATACGGCAACTTGGTAATTATTCTGCTCAACCCACTTAAAAACCCCTCTGGCTGCATCTGGAGCGGATAAATCGTATGCTAAAAATTCTATATTAACCGTATATTTAGCTTTTATTTCCTTTGCCGTATCTTCCAATTGACTTGCAGAACGGGCAATTAAAATTAAATCATATTTCTTTTTTGCTAATTCAATAGCAATCTCTTTTCCAATACCTTTGCTGGCTCCCGTGATTAATGCGTACATATTTTTAGTTTAGTGAATGGTTATTAGTGATTTGTGAATGGTAAAAATTTACTACAAATCTAATTACTAATCACCATTCACCAATCACCAAACAAAAAAAAGCCCTACCAATTGGCAGGGCTTTGATAAACGAGCTTCTAAAATTTATTTTTTAGGAATCTTTGGAGTTGGTGTCGTTGGCGTTTTCACCGCTGGCACTGGCGTTGCGAGTGCTGGATTCAAAATTGCTTTCAACATATCAGGGTCTTCTGGTTTGATAGCCAAGGCTTTATCCACATTTTCCTGAACTTTCACTAAGTCTTTCGTTATAATCGAATTATATCCAGCCAAATATTTATAGGCTTCATACAATTGCTCTTTATTTGCTTTTGCCATATCCACCATCACTAAGAACTTCTCATAGTGCGGTGCTGCCAACCATTTTGTGCCAGTGTAATCAATATAACTATTTGTTCTGGCACGGTACAGATGAAATGGAGCAAACTTTTCATTAATAGCAATTGATTTTGCAAACATTGAATCAGCTTTCATTCCTTGGTTATATCTTCCCAATGTGTCTTCTCGTGGTGTGTAAGCCGTCACATAATACTGAGCCAAACCTGAATTATACCAATCTGTGCTGTTCAACGCTTGCTTTTTAGCCAATTTCCAATCCATCGCTTTCGTTGCATACTCAACTGCTTTCGCATATTTCTTATTCGCATAAGCAATTGTGTACATCGTGGCATTTAAGTTATTAACAGTATCTTCTGGTGCGGCTTTTTCGTAATAAATAATCGCTACAGAATCTTGTTTCAAACCTTGATAAGCCTTCGCAAAATAAACATTATCAAGATAATAAGGCTTAACACCCGCTTTTATCATTTGCTCTAAATTCTCAAGTCCTAATTGCGGATTCCCCAGTTCAACGCCTGAATACCCTTTCATTCTGAAAACATCATTATCCTTTGCTCCACCTGCTTCTGCTCTTTTAGTAAAGTCCATCGAACCTTCATAATCCTTTGCTATAAACAACAACTTAGCAGTTGATAGCAAGACAGTAGGCGTTGCTTCCGCTCTGTCCACATACTTTCGGAATAATTTTGAAGCATCTTTATACTTACCGAAAATGATATAATATTCACCCATACGCTTGTAGTACGGAGCAAAAGATGAATCAGTTTCATAAGCACTTTGATAGCTATTTACAGTATATTGATAGTTTTTACCTCTCAAATAAACCACACCTAAACGAATATACGCTTTGGCACTTTTACCCACCAAAATCGCTTGCTCATAAGCCGTTGCTGCTGGTCCACCGTCGTTTTTAATCAAGAAAGCATCACCTTTTACAATCTGCATATCAGCGGTCAAAGGCTTTTTAGTTTTCTCCGTAATCAGATCAATCAAACGAACGGCTTCACCTGGGTCGTTTGTGTTTTCAAATAAAGTATAAGCCTCCGCAATGCGGTACATTACGTCCGCATTTTTCATTTTCGTATCTAATAAAATTTTATCAAAAGCCGCTTTTGCTCCTTGGGCATTCTTTTCAGCCAACATAATTGTGGCTAAACCCACTGAGTTTAAAGGTTGTTTTGGCTCGGTAATCAATCCTTTTTCAAAGGTTGCTTTTGCACCCGCCAAATCATTGTTACGTACTTGGACGTAACCCAAATAATACATATTTTCAGCCGTTGGCGAAGCCGCCACTACTGCTGTCATTGTTGCTTTTGCTTTTGTTGGTTGATCTCCATCCACCTGCATCAAGCCTTGCTGAACGGTTTGCCCGTTTACTACGCCAGTAAACAATAAAACCGCAGCCACCAATAGAGATTTCATTTTTACGTTCATCTTCTTGAAATTTAGTTGTAATTATCTTTTAAAAAACTTTTTAATCTTAAAACTATTTCGGCATCAATTAAATTACTGAAAACCTTTATGATATTTTAATTTTATATTTAAATACAAAATTAAAGTAAAAAGTTGTTAATAAAAACCTATCTTTTATTCTTTATTTCTACTTTTCACAAGTTTTTGATAAGTGGATAATTTTAATATTATTTTGCAATTATTGCAAATATAATCCTTTAACGTTCAGACATTCTATAAGTAACAAACCCTCACGGTGTTTAACAAAATATTAACAAGTTTTGCAATTTTAATCAAGTATTCTGTGATTTCAGAAAGTAAGTTTAGATAGGCAAAACCCGAACATCTAAAATCGAAATTACTTGCTTTCGACCTGTCGAATTTGCAGAGGTTGTGTCAAAGGAATTAAGCCGTTTTTGTAAACGATTAGCTGTCCTTGTTCCAACGTACAATAATTAATAAAACCCGTACCAAGTCCCATGTGAGCTTCTTTCAAAATAAATCGGATTCTACGGGTTAAGGGATATTTTTTCAAAGCTAAATTATAACCAAAAGGCTGATAAAAATCGTCTTTCGTAGGATTTACTTTGTTTGCAACTGACAACACATTTACACTTCTAATGAAAGTCAACGAAGTTGGGTCGTCGCCGTCGCTTATCCAATTAACGCCAATTACTCCCATCGCATTGTTGTGAGTCTTGACATATTCAATAACCTCTTTATTAGATTTTGCGGCAAAAAATGACACTTTCATCTTTCTGTCAATCTTAAAAGTATCAACTAAAAAGGTTAGATTGCTTGAACTTGTTCCATCAAAAACTAACATAATATCCTTTCCAGATTTACCATAACTTTTCTTAGTTCCTCTCATCAGAGCCTCCAACTCTTGTGTCGTTATTGCTGTGTCTTTATTGGCTTTATTAGTAATTAATGCAATGCCATCACCCGCAAATTTGAAACTCTTGTATCTAATATCATCTTGTTTAAAGACCGCTTTCTCTTTTTCATCCAACTCTCTGGCAACAACTGCTATTCGTGCTTTATCATTCAACATCATCGCCACGGCTTCACCTTCATTTTTATAGACTAAATTTATCTTTGTGTAAGGAAATGTCTTCTCAAAAGCTGACTTTTCAGCCTCAATTATTTGCTGAAATGATTCATCAACGGCAACAGTAATTTCACCTTTTGCAGGAGTATCTAAATCATTACCGTCTTTATCTTTCCCTCCCCCACAAGATGATAATAAAACTGTTCCAGTAATGATAAACATCAAATTTTTTATATTTTTCATGGCTTTATTTAGCTTCGGCTTTCAGCAATTAGCTTTCCACTTTCCACATTTTTATGTTGTCTCAGATTAATAAATTACTCAAATATCATTTCTAAAAAAGTAAAAGTGTTTTGCCGTCTAATTGATAGCTATTCACTGTTACTTGACATTAGTTTACTGATAACTGTTTACTGATAATTACCCTTTTCTTCCATCATAATACTCATACTTATCATCATCGTCATCATTTCTAAACTTTTCATAAATTCTCCACGCTCTGTATAATCCATACACAACCAATAAAACACCCAACGCATACGCCCATTTATACGAAGGCAACATCATTTGAGCGAAATTGGATTCTGGATAAATTATCAACAACATTCCAATAACGGAATAAGATAACGCCATCATGGCATTTACTATTGCGAAAGCTTTGTTTTGCATTATTTTTAGGAATTAGACGATTATGCTTCAAAATCTTGTAGGATAAAACATTAAATTTTATACAATGATTTACCCTCTTAGCATAAATTAACGTTTCATTTTGATTTATACATTCCCTTTTAAAAATGAAACCTGCCAGTTTCCTGACAGGTTTTCATTTTTTAAGCTATGGATTTCGATTATTTGAATATTATTCCGATAATTGGAAGTTGATAGGAATTGTAAATCTTGAACGAACCGCACGACCCGACTGCTTGCCTGGTGTCCATCTTGGAACAGATTTAATTACCCTAACCGCTTCTTCATCACAACCAAATCCTACTGATTTAATAACATCAACGTTCTGGATTGAACCATCCGTGTTTACTACAAACTGAACATAAACTTTTCCTGAAACATTGGCACGTTGTGCGGCAGCTGGATATTTTAAGTTTTTCTGTAAGTATTTACCCAATGCTCCTAATCCACCAGGGAATTCTGCATTTTGTTCAACCGCCGTAAAGATTTCTTCTTCTTTTGGCTTTGGTGGTTCAACGGGTGCTTCTTCCTTCACTTTGGCGTCAGGGTCGGTTGGTGGTGCTTCCACTTCCGTTTCACCTTTCACAGTTTCAGAGGCAGTATTACCTTTCACTTCTTCTGGTGGTGGTTCTGATTTCTGTACTTCCTCATCTTTTTTGATTTCTGGAGGTAAGAATTTTGTCGTCGTCACCTGCGGAATTTCTTTCGGTGGTGGCGGTGGTGGCGGCGGTGGTGGTGGCGGTGGTACTTTATTCTCTGGTGGTGGCTGGTCAATTTTCATGACATTCGCCGTTACTTCAACTTTGTCTTTTGCTAAAGTTTCTGATATTTTGGTGTAAGCAAAAGACAGAGCAAAAGCGGCTGAAACAGAAGCTATACCTATCAATAAAGACCTTGTAACCACTTTTGGATATTCTTTTCTAAGGACAAAAGCACCATAACTTCTGTTCTTATCTTTGAAAATAATATCATCCAGTGTTGAAGTTGGACTTATTACATTTGACATAATTCTCTGATGTTAAGGGTAGTTATTTGTTAATTATCTATTAAAATAAATATACCGTAAATAATCTACCTAATAAACTTTTGTTTGTGGATAACCACTGACTAAAATTAAAACTATTTTTTTAGTTATCAAACTATTTCTAACTATTTTTTTTAGTTTTTTATTTAAAGTCCTGATTTTTTAATTAATTCTTCCGAAGCGGGGTCAATTCCTAAGATGGCGTAACGTTTGTTTCCTGTGATAGCACATTCATCAAGTAAATCAACCATATTCTTATATTTTGCACCTTTCGCTGCTTTAATTACAATCGTAAAGTTAGTACCAATTCTCTTCTTCATATCAAACAAAACAGTACGAATACCTTTGTTTGAATAATCAGTTTTGAGCAGTTGAGTTGTGGCATCGTTAGGAAGTCCTTGATAGTAATATACTTTCGTGGAATCAGGAATAACTGTCAATGTTTCTGACATTTTTACTTCTGATTTTTCATCTTTCTCCGTTTTGTCAGGCATATTCAACTGCATTACTACGGGCTTAGCTAACGTCGTAGTTAGCATAAAAAAGGTTATTAGTAGAAAGCCTAAATCCACCATCGGTGTCATATCAATTTTGGTTGATGCTTTCTTACTACGTTTTTTACCACCTTTTTTGCCCCCACCGTCTTGACTTACTTCTGCCATTTTGTTGGAAATGTTTAGTAGTTAATAGTGGATGGCTAATAATTAATAGTTGAAAATTTCAAACATTAATTCAGTAACCTTTTCACTATTCAGTTGTAAACCAGATAATTAAGTTTAAAAACATTTTGTAAATAGTTTATGAAGAATTTTTAACTTTTCTCTAATAACTATTAACTAAGTTTTATAAGACCCTGCCTTTCGAAAGAGAGGCAGGGTTAAAACTACTGAGTACAACTAAAATAAAATTATTGTGGCTTACCTTCTGGTGATGTTACCAACTGAAATACGTTGATATTCTGATCTTGTAACGTGCTAACGATTGAGTTAAACACTTTGTAGTTAGAATTTGCATCACCTTTGATAGCAATTTTTAAGGCTGGATTCGCAATTTTTGCGTAGCTAACCCAAAGAAAAAGTTGATTATCTGTTGAATCCAAAGGAATACCTTTCATCAAACCCTGTGCTTTAACATCGGATGGTTTCATTCCTAAAACCTGACGCATGGCACCTGCCGGATAACCGATTAATTCAGAAGCGTTATAATTCTTCTGCATTTCTGGCGTTACTGAGATTCCCATACGATTTGCCATTCTTGTAAGCATAGCATCTTTCGCAATTTTATCCTCAGTTCCTAAGTATATTCCTCCTTCTGGTCCAACCGAAATAGTCAAATAACCTTCTCCTGCTGGGAGTTTCTTCTCGGAGATTGATGACGGTGGAGTGATTGTTACGGCTTCTTCGGGCTTAAACTTTGCAGTGAGCATGAAGAAAGTCAGTAGCAAAAACGCCACGTCGCACATCGCTGTCATGTCGAGAGAAACGCTTTGTCGTTTTGCTTTAACTTTTGGCATAATATTCTAATTTGAAGATTTGATAATTTGGTAATTTGAAAATTTGACAGTCTGTTAATTTAAAAATACTTCTCAATAACGAAACCATTTTGTTTTCAATACGCTTTAACTTGAAAATTAAAATTTGAATTTGGTATCCATTTTCAAATTTTCAAATCAACCCATTTTCAAATTGAATCAATTATGGTGAGTTGCATAGTTTTGGTTAATACTCAAACCGATTTCATCAACGCTATAAGTCAATTCGTCAATTTTAGACGTAAAGAAATTATACGCAATAATACAAACCGCTGATGTACCGATGCCTAATGCCGTATTTACAAGGGCTTCAGAAATACCGTTTGCCAAAGCCGTTGAATCGGTTGAACCACCTGAATTACCAAGTGCCGAGAACGCCTTAATCATACCGATTACCGTTCCAAGAAGACCGATAAGCGTTGATACCGATGCCAATGTTGCGATGATAGTTAAGTTTTTCTCTAACATTGGTAATTCCAATGAAGTAGCCTCTTCAACCTCTTTGCTAAGAGCCGCTAATTTTTGCTCCTTGTCTAATGAACCGTCAGATGTTAATTGCTTGTATTTTTTTACAGCCGCTAACGTTACGTTTCCTACCGAACCTTTTTGTTTTTCGCACTCTCTCAATGCTCCTTCAGTATCATCTTTGTCTAACAAAGCCTGAATTTTACGAACGAAAGCATTTACATCACCTGTACCTTTTGCTTTACCAATTGTAATAAGACGCTCAATTGAGAAAACCAATGCCGTTAAAAAGCAAGTCATCAAAATTGGCACAATGCTTCCTCCTTTAAAAGCAATTGCAAGATAATCGCCTGTGTGCGGATGTCCTTCATTTGTTCCTCCTTCAAAACGAGAGCCATCTCCCATCACGAATCTGAAAAACAAATAAGCGATTATAAATAAAATAATCATAACCACGCCTGCTGGAATGCCGCCTGATTTTTTTTGAGCTGGTGCTGCTGGTTTAGCAGCTGGGGTTTTTGCTTGTGTACTCATTAGTT
>JAYVRF010000136.1:0-23556 GCA_043756925.1 Arcicella sp.
TTTTCAATATATGGTCGGAGGTATTTTGACATACCATCTTCGGGTACTAAATCTACCTCCATTTTCAATAAATCTTTTAAATCCTCCCACATACCCCCAAATTCAAACCCTGAAAAGGAGGGCTCTTTCACATAATCCAAATCCACCAAAATATCTACATCACTTTCGGGTGTTTCCTCATTGCGAGCATACGAGCCAAAAATATAGACCTTCCTCACAGCAGGTTTATCTTTAAAATACTCAATGATTTTTTGATTGATTTGTGCATTCATGGCTTCATCAATTTGTTGTTTTACCAAAGTTAAAAAAAATAGGTAATAAAATGGATTTATTGCCTATTGACGTTTTATTCTATTTTTTTCTTCCGATAAATCACCACACCAAATTCCGCCCGTTTTCCATATTTAGAAATAGCATCACAACCTTCTAAGGATTCCACAAATTCGAGTTCTTTGGGTTTGTATAGTCTTAATTTTCAGAATCAATTTCTTGATTATCAACGAAATAGAGTAGCGTTGGGTCGGGTTCTGTTTTGCGTAATCGTCTGAATTCTGACATTACTTTTAGAATACTCGTGGTGGCTCTGGCAGTCCAACGTTCTTTTTCGGTTTTGATGAAAACGGTATCATTCGTAAACTTACCAACTTGTTTAATTTTACCCAATGATTTGTTGTAAACGTCTCTCGTTTTTTCGCCAGCAACCACCGTAATACTTTCCATTGCATCAGCATCAATGGTTTTACGATTTACTTTTTCCGTTTCAAATTCCCTGCGTTGCAATCTACCATCAATCATAATTCTTGGTTTATTGGAAAACACCAAGCTGTCTGCGGTATTAAAAACATCCAAAACGAGTGAGTGTGAGGCACATTTATAACGGATAGGTTCAAGTGTATTTTGCTTAAAAAGAAAAAAATACGGGGTAAATTAGGATGATTTTGATAAACGATTGCACGTAGTTGTTGGTACTTCGCTACAACATCGAAATCCTTCGCTTTTTGATTATAAGTATGTAAGTACATTGAATCTTTCTTAACCAGAAGTATATCATAATCATTCATTTTCGAGAGTATTTTTTATTCTCAAAACGAATACTATTGAATATTAACATAAGCACTTGCTGGAATGGAATCAAGGTTATACTTAACGTTTTTGAAGGCAGCATCTGCAAATGAATGATACCACAAACCTTGCTTTTGACTCTCAGTTGCCTTGTGTACGGGAACTTCAATACCAAATGTTACTGTATAAGCATAAACCAGATTTTTATGGTAAAACTGGTAATTGAATAGGCAGTTCCTTTCAAAATTTCAGTTTTTTCTTTCTTTTGGGAGAATATAGCAAAGGAACAGCAAAGGGCGAGTAGTAGAAGAGTAGTGTTTTCATGTTGGGTTTTTTAGGAGTGGGATTGAAATTTGTGAATCCAAATTCAGACAAATATACTTGCAAATTACCCAACAAATCTACCCCATTCTGTTAATGAAATGTTAATTAACCATTTTTAACTTCTCCAAGAAAAAATTTAATAAATCTATGAAATTATAACGAAGCCTTTTTCATTCAATCGTTTCTATTAACTTTACACAATTTTTGGAGAACGTTGTAGGTATGAAGTATAAGGTGTGAAATATGAGGTAAACAAACTGATAATTTTCAACACAATATCCTACCAACAACTTTTAATTATTAACTATTAATTTTAATTAAAACCTCCTTTCCATTCCTTAAAAAAACGAAAAACAAAGTGCCAAAAAATCTCTCCATTAAGTCCGTTCTTATTATCGGTTCAGGTCCAATTATCATCGGTCAGGCGTGCGAGTTTGACTATGCAGGTTCACAGGCGGCTCGCTCATTGCGTGAAGAAGGCATCAAAGTTGCCTTGATAAATTCCAATCCTGCCACCATCATGACTGACCCGCTCAATGCCGATTATGTCTATTTGAAGCCTTTGGATAAGAATTCCATCATCGAAATCTTAGAAAAACACATTGCTGAAGGAATTCCAATTGATGCCGTTTTGCCAACGATGGGTGGTCAGACGGCATTAAATTTAGCGATTGACTGCGACTCAGCGGGCGTTTGGCAAAAATACGGTGTGGAGCTAATTGGCGTGGATATTAAAGCAATTGAAACCACCGAAGACCGTGAAAAATTCCGTTTGAAAATGATTGAAATTGGCGTGGGCGTTTGTAAAGGACGTACCGCCCGTTCGTTTTTAGAAGGAAAAGAAATCGCCCAAGAAACAGGTTTTCCCTTAGTAATTCGCCCATCATTTACCCTTGGCGGAACGGGTGGAGGCTTTGTGAATGATGCAAAAGAATTTGATGCGGCTTTAAACAAAGGCTTACACGCTTCACCAACACACGAAGTTTTGGTGGAACAATCTATTAAAGGTTGGAAAGAATTTGAATTGGAATTATTGCGGGATAATTTGGGAAACGTTATTATTATTTGTTCAATTGAGAATTTTGACCCGATGGGAATTCACACGGGCGATTCTATCACAGTTGCCCCTGCCCAGACCTTGCCAGACACGATTTATCAGCGAATGCGTGACATGGCAATCAAAATGATGAACGCCATCGGACAGTTTGCGGGAGGTTGTAACGTTCAGTTTTCGTTGAATCCAGAAACTGACGAAATCATTGCGATTGAAGTTAATCCACGGGTTTCTCGTTCGTCGGCTTTGGCTTCAAAAGCAACGGGTTATCCAATTGCAAAGATTGCCGCAAAAATGGCGATTGGTTATAATTTAGATGAATTAACGAATGCCATCACGGGCAATACTTCGGCATATTTTGAACCAGCTTTGGACTACGTTATCGTGAAAATTCCCCGTTGGAATTTCGATAAATTCAAAGGGGCAGATAAGAGTTTGGGACTGCAAATGAAGTCGGTTGGAGAAACGATGGGTATTGGTCGTAACTTTCAAGAGGCACTGCAAAAGGCTTGTCAGTCGCTCGAAATCAAGCGTAACGGCATGGGGGCGGATGGTAAAGGATTGCGTGATCAAGATGCTATTATGCATTCGCTCGCCAATCCATCTTGGAATCGTCTTTTCCATATTTATGATGCTTTCAAAATAGGAATTTCCTTCAAAACGATTCAACAAACGACAAAAATTGATAGATGGTTTTTGTATCAAATTGAGGATTTGGTGAGAGTTGAAAACGAGATGGAAAAATATAATTTACACTCAATTCCAAAGGAACTTTTAGAGGAAGCCAAGCACAAAGGTTTTGCCGATAGACAAATTGCTTACACTTTAAAATGCTTAGAATCAGAGGTTTATGATAAAAGAAATAATCTTGGAATCAAGCGTATATATAAATGTGTAGATACTTGTGCGGCAGAATTTGAGGCATCAACGCCTTATTTTTATTCGACGTTTAGTCCCGAAGCGTCGGTTGCACTCGAAGGAGGAACAAGTGCTACCAAAATTACAGATGCTAACGAATCCATTTCTTCCAATAAGAAAAAAATAATCGTTTTGGGTTCTGGACCGAATAGAATTGGGCAAGGCATTGAGTTTGATTATTCGTGTGTACACGGAATTTTGGCGGCGAAAGAAGCTGGTTATGAGACGATTATGATTAACTCAAATCCAGAAACCGTTTCAACAGATTTTGATATTGCCGATAAATTATACTTTGAACCCGTTTTTTGGGAACACGTTTATGACATCATTCAGCACGAAAAACCCGAAGGTGTTATCGTTCAATTGGGCGGACAAACGGCTTTGAAATTGGCTGAAAAACTCTCGAAATACGGAATTAAAATCATCGGAACATCCTACGAAGCCCTTGATTTAGCGGAAGATAGAGGAGCATTTTCAACTTTATTACAGCAAAATGATATTCCTTTTCCTAAATTTGGCGTAGTTGAAACGGCAGATCATGCGGTGGAAGTCAGTCGTGAATTAGGTTTTCCCTTGTTGGTTCGTCCTTCGTATGTGTTGGGTGGGCAGTCGATGAAAATTGTGATTAATGAACAAGAATTAGAGCAACACGTGGTTGATATTCTCAGAGATATTCCAGGCAATAAAATTCTTCTCGACCATTTTCTCGAAAATGCGATTGAGGCAGAAGCCGATGCGATATGTGATGGCGAGGACGTTTATATCATTGGAATCATGGAACACATCGAACCCGCAGGGATTCACTCAGGCGATTCGCACTCAGTTTTACCGCCGTTTGATTTGTCAGAAAATGTTATTCAACAAATAAAAGATCATACCCATAAAATTGCTATTGCCTTGAAAACCAAAGGCTTATTAAATATCCAATTTGCCATAAAAAACGAAGTGGTTTACATCATCGAAGCCAATCCAAGAGCGTCTCGAACGGTACCATTTATCTGCAAGGCATACCAAGAACCGTATGTAAATTACGCTACGAAGGTAATGTTGGGAGCGAAAATCAAAGATTTCGACTTTAAACCTAAGCAAAAAGGATGGGCTATTAAGATTCCAGTATTTTCATTCAATAAATTTCCGAATGTAAACATGGAATTAGGACCCGAAATGAAATCAACGGGCGAGGCAATTTATTTCATAGATTCTTTAAAAGATGATTTTTTCCGAAAAGTTTACGGAGAACGAAATTTATATCTTTCGAGGTAAATTTCACAATAATATCACAAAAAAGCCCTTCCAGAATATTCTGAAAGGGCTTTTTTAGGAATTATCAATCTTAGAAATTCAAACCAGGAAAATAAGCATTTGCTCCTAATTCCTCTTCGATTCTGATTAATTGATTATATTTCGCCATACGGTCCGAACGTGAAGCAGAACCAGTTTTGATTTGACCTGTATTCAAAGCAACAGCTAAATCAGCAATCGTTGAATCTTCAGTCTCGCCAGAACGGTGCGACATGATGTTTTTGTATGAATTACGTTTCGCTAAATTGATGGTGTCAATCGTTTCCGTTAAAGAACCGATTTGGTTTACTTTTACCAATACAGCATTGGCAATTCCTTGTTCGATACCCATTTTCAAACGCTTCACGTTGGTTACAAACAGATCATCGCCTACTAACTGAATTTGTTTTCCTAACAAACGAGTTTGCTCTGCCCAACCAGCCCAATCATCTTCTGCCATACCGTCTTCAATAGAAATAATTGGATATTTATCCGCCCAAGTCTTCCAGTAAGCCGCCATTTCCATGTTATTTAATTGCTTACCGTCAGATTTTTTGAAAGTATAAAGACCCGTTTTTTCGTCATAAAATTCAGAAGCCGCTGCATCCATGGCAATAAAAATATCTTCACCTGGCTTGTATCCTGCTTTTTCAATAGCTTGCAAAACGATTTCGATAGCCTCTTCGTTAGATTTGATATTTGGAGCAAAACCACCTTCATCACCCACGTTAGTTGAATATCCTTTCGATTTCAAAACACCTTTCAACGTGTGAAAAACCTCCGTTCCCATCCGTAAAGCGTGCGAGAATGACTCAGCTTTCACGGGCATAACCATAAACTCTTGGAAGTCAATTGAGTTATCAGCGTGTGAACCACCGTTCAAAATATTCATCATTGGCACTGGCAACGTGTTGGCATTAACACCACCAATATAACGATATAAAGACAAACCAGACTCTTGAGCGGCTGCCTTCGCAACTGCCAAAGAAACGCCCAAAATAGCATTAGCTCCTAAGTTTCCTTTATTTGGCGTACCGTCCAAATCAATCATGATACGGTCAATCATAGATTGTTCAGAAACTTCCATACCCCAAAGTTCCTCCGCAATTTTTGTATTTACGTTATCAACGGCTTTTAAAACGCCCTTGCCACCATAAACATTTTTGTCCTCATCACGTAGTTCAACGGCTTCATGAATACCAGTCGAAGCACCCGAAGGCACAGCGGCACGTCCAAAAGCACCGTCTTCGGTATGAATATCTACTTCGATTGTTGGATTTCCACGAGAATCCAAAATTTGTCTTGCGTGTACGGACTTAATTCCACTCATTTTACTTAGATTTTGTTTTTGATTAGTAATGGACTGTTGAACAAAATTTTCATTTCGCTCAAATTTTGAATTAATTGGAATACAGATTTTACAATATAAACGATATATTTCGTTATTCTTTTAAAATTTTAATCTTCCAAAATTAATCTTTTTTTCAAAATTGTTTGTACTTTTCCAATAGTTTAAATTAACAATAGCATTAATACTCAAAAAAATGAAAAATAATATTCGTTCAATTATATTTTTTACCCTATTATATTTTGCAAATCAAGCAATTAGCTTCTCACAAGTTTTGTCGACTGATGATTTTGAGAAGAAATACAAAGAAACGCCAAACGCTCAACTCGTGGATGTTCGCACCACGGGCGAATACGGTGGTGGACATTTACCAAAAGCTCAAAATGTGGATTATAGAAGTCCAGATTTTACCGAAAAAATCCAAACATTGGATAAAACAAAACCCGTTTTTGTCTATTGTTTATCGGGCGGGAGAACCGTTGAAGCCGCCAACGTTATGCGTCAGAACGGTTTCAAGGAAGTTTATGAAATGGGCGGTGGCTATTTGAAATGGACAACCAAAATGAAACCCGTAGAAGGCGTGAAACCAACGGATTCAAAAAATACCATTTCGAAAGAATATTTGGCTAATTTATTAAAAGGTGGCAAAGTGGTGATGTTAGACTTCTACGCCACGTGGTGCGCTCCTTGTTTAAAAATGATGCCAACCGTAGATAAAATGAAAGCTGAATTGGGCGATAAAGTTGTGATTGAAAAAGTAGATTCAGACGCAAATAAGGCATTAGTAGCCGATTTTAAAGTAGATGAAATTCCAACATTTTTAATTTTTAAAGACGGAAAATTAGTCATGCGAGCCGTTGGTTTTCAGACGGATAAGGCTTTGAGGGAGATGTTGGAGAAGTAATATCTTGTTATCAGTTTGGTTCATGGCATGACTCAAAGTCATGCCATGAGTGTTTAGTAGGACTTCAAAATCATACCATCAGTATTTACTGAATAGATTACCAAATATTTTCAATCAGATTTTCATCTAAATCACCGTAAGAATCTTTATGAAATTGAGCGAAATCTTGCGAAATTTCTAAGAATTGATTGGTTACAGTTCTATTAATTAACCTTCCGTTTCTCAACCCTATATAGTCACGAAAGGAGGAGAATTCCCAATCTTCCATTTGTCCTACCAAGCCTGCTTTTACAGGATTTTGATGAATATAATGAAAACAAGTTTCAGTATAAGGCTTTTTTTTCTCCCTAAATTCATCTAAAAGAGCTTTTGAACAGGTGTTTTGTGTGAACAATGAACCTGTTCTTCCTTGTTGTTTATTAACTCCACGAGTATAAGAACGTAAAATAACTTGAATGCCTTTACTCAACTCTTTCACATCTCTGTCAGCTGAAATATAAACCATAAAATGAAAATGATTAGGCATAAGACACCATGCCATAACATCTGCGTGTGGTTTTAAAAATGTATTAACTTTCTCTAAAAAATAGATATAATTTTCTCTATTGAAAAATATTTGTTGTCGATTATTACCTCTGTTATAGATATGAAATAATTCGTTTGAATAAAGTTTCACAGTGATATTTTGTGGTTAAATTGATTATTGGCACTCTAACTCATGGCATGACTTTGAGTCATGCCATGAGTATTATTTACGGGTTCACGCATTTTTGCAACCCTTTTTCTATTCCCATCCTGATAAAGAATAATTTGCTTAGAATCTTCAAAAATTGTATTCGTAAGTGGGTAGCCTTTTCTTATTTTCTCTTCAATTTCATATTCTAAATCAACATTTGCTTTACTTTCCCAATACCCAAAATCTAAACGTAAGGCATTTTTTACGATTCCATCAGGCGTGATAGTCTTGCCGTTTTTTAGACGAATATCTAACTCAGGAACAAGAACGAGATTTTTCTTTTCGCAATAATGATTGACAAGGTTATAGAACTCATTACGAATAGCGGTCTCTTTTTTTGAACCACCATATTGTTCGACTTTCTCTCTTCGATTGTAGTATTGGTTAATGAGCTGTAAAGACATAAAGCAGTGATTATTAAATTTGAAGTGGAATTTACGGATTTTTTACGATTTTATCTAAACTTTCCTTTACCCACAATCCACATCCACCACCACGGAAATCCCCTTAAAATCTTTCGATAATTTGATATTCAGCACTTCCTCCGCAATGAATTCTTTGGCGGCTTTTAGGTTTAAGGTCTTCTCTAATTTAATCATTATTTCAAACAAAAACTGATTTCTGATGCGTTCTACCAGGGGTTTTTCGGGACCTAAAACTCTTTGTTTGCTTAATTTTTCGGCTAATTTATTGGTTAATGCAATGGCGGCTTTTTCAGCCATTGGTTCATCTATATGCTTGATGGTCAATTTAATAAGCCTGGTGAATGGCGGATATTGAAAATCTTCTCGCTCCTTTATTTCATCTCTGTATAAACCCGCATAATCGTTCTGAATGATTTGGGTAAGGATTTTTTGAGCAGGATTATTGGTCTGAATCAATACTTTTCCTTGTATGCTCCTTCGTCCCGCCCGACCCGAAACTTGGGTTAACAATTGAAAAGCTCTTTCGGCCGCCCGAAAATCTGGAAAGTGAATCATACGGTCGGCATCAAAAACGCAGACTAAGCTAACCTTTTCAAAATCAAGTCCTTTGGCTACCATTTGCGTACCCACGAGCATATCTACGCCCCCACTTTCTACTTCGTTTATCAGCGTTTGGAAGGCAGATTTTGTGCGAGTTGTGTCTAAATCCATGCGAGCAATTTTGGCAGAAGGGTACAAAATTTGTAATTCTTCCTCAATTTTCTCAGTACCATAACCTCTCGTTCGCAACTTGGCAGAACCACAAGCCTGACAAGTTCGGGGCATCGGTTCGTGGAATCCGCAATAATGGCATCGCAATTCCTGACCGTTGGAATGATAAGTCAAACTGACATCGCAATTATTACAGGAGGCAATCGTGTCGCAGTCCTCGCACTGAATGTAAGGCGAATAACCTCGGCGGTTTTGGAAGAAAATCGTCTGTTGTTTTTGCTCCAAATTCAGCCTTACTTTCTCTAACATTAAGTCTGAAAAATCACCTTTCACCATTTTCTGTTTTCGAGCAATTTTAACATCAATTAACTCAATATCAGGTAATTGCGTATTTCCAAAACGCTCTTTCATCTCCACAAAACCGTAACGATTAGTTTGAGCATTATAAAAACTTTCGATGGAAGGCGTGGCTGAACCTAACAAAACTTTCGCCTTTTGTCGGTGGGCAATCACAACCGCCACATCACGAGCGTGGTATCTTGGGGCAGGGTCAAATTGCTTGTAAGAAGTCTCGTGTTCTTCGTCCACAATGATTAATCCTAAATTATTGAAAGGTAAAAACACGGCAGAACGCACGCCAACCACAAATTGAAATTTACCAGAAACAACGCCTTTCCAAACTTCAACCCGTTCATTATCCGAAAATCGGGAATGATAAATACCCATTTTATCCCCAAAAACTTTCCGTAATCTAATTACGATTTGGGTAGTCAAAGCAATTTCGGGCAGAAGGTACAAAACCTGCGAACCGCTTGCCAAAACCTGTTCAATGAGCTTAATATAAACCTCCGTTTTACCACTTCCTGTGATGCCATGCAGTAATGTAGTTTGCTTCTCTTGAAAACTGTTCATAATTTCAGAGAAAGCCTTTTCTTGCGATGCTGAAAGGGTGGGAACAGGAGCTTCTACAAAATTCAAATCCTCTTCAAAACGGCTTACGACAATTTCAAATTGTTCTAAAATACCGTTTTTAATTAAGGTTTTTAAAGCACTATCCGAAACATCTTCTTTCGTTAAAGCCTTCTTTTCCAATCCTTTACGATTTAATTCGGGTGTTCGTAATAGGGGAACGTGGCGAAGATAATTCAAAAGAATATCTAATTGCTTTGGCTTTTTTTCTAATTCACCCAATAGTGCCTTTAGATAATTTTCGTTTTCATAAAAAGCATTTAGCCGTACTTTTTTCAAAATTTTAGGCGAATATTTTTCACGAACTTCTTCAAAAATAATAATCGCTTTTTTCTGAATTAACGACTTAATAATATGATAAACATTCTTGACTTCGGCAAAACGAGCGAGTTCATCGTAATTCAAAGATTGATGCTTTTTCAGTTCTTCGATGATGTCTTTTTCACGGTCGGTTAGGAGTTCTGGATGAGAAAATTCGGGATTATATTGAACTTTTGAAAGACTGGAAATCTTGAGTCCAGAAGGTAAAGCAACATTCAGCACTTCACCAACCGTACACATATAATATTCTGATATCCAATGGAATAAGTCAATTTGTTGAGGTGTAACTAAAGGCGAATCATCCAATAATTCAAGCACATATTTTGCCTGATATTTGGCGGGTGGTACATTGTGAAGTTTAGCTACTACGGCCGTTACGACCTTCGTTTTACCAAATTGCACAATAACTCTTGCACCCACGCAAATGCTCGTAGCGTACTCACGAGGCACACGATAAGTATATAAATTTGGAATGGCGACGGGGATAATCACGTCGGCAAAAACCGTAATTTCTTCTCGGAATTCTGTTGATTGCATAATGCAATTTACAAAAAAAAGAGCATTTTTTTGAGTAAATCTTATGAAAAATAGGATGGTTTCTTTATCAAAAAAATAGGTTCAAACGTCTGTGTCCGAACCTATATTAACAAATTATAAAATTATGCCTGTATTATTAAACGGTATTGATTATTATCAATTTTTATACAACCTTTGTGCTATAACCAACAATACAAACTACCTCTTCGTCATGAATTACTTCAAAAATTTATTCGCAAATATTCAGCGTGTAACCAATAAACCCCCTTTCCCAGTTCAAAAACAAATAATGCTACGGGGACCATTAGATTATCTCTTATTCATACTTAGTTAGCTTCAAAAGCCTCCACCAGGGCTTCTTTGTCATCAAAATGGTGCTTGATTCCTTTGATTTCTTGGTAGTTCTCATGCCCCTTTCCTGCCACCAAAATAATATCTCCTTCCTGTGCTAATTCCCTGACTGCCATAAAGATAGCCTCTTTTCGGTCTTCAATAATTTTGGTTTTTTTGAAGTCAATCGGTGGTACTCCCTTACGCATTTGTTCCAGAATTTCAGCAGGGTCTTCGTTTCTTGGATTATCAGACGTTAAGATTACTTTGTTTGATAATTCACAAGCGATTTTTGCCATAATTGGGCGTTTTGTTTCATCACGATTTCCTCCGCAACCTACAACGGTAATAATTTGCTGATTGCCATCTTTTATCTGATTAATCGTTTTCAAAACATTTTCCAAAGCATCGGGTGTGTGAGCATAATCTACAATCCCAACCTTTTGGTTTTTTATCGAAACTATCTGTTCAAAACGTCCTGGGGCAGTTTTCAAGCCTGACATTTCTACTAAAACCTCATTAGAATCTTCGCCCAAAAGTATCGCAGCACCGTAAATCGCCATCAAATTATAGGCATTGAATGTTCCAATCAATTGAAAATGAATATCATGATTATTTATCTCCATTTGCAAACCATAAATACTGTCCGAGACAATCCGTCCTTTCACCGTTGCAAGGGTTTCTAAGGAATAAGTATTGATACTTGCTTTGGTATTTTGCACCATCACACCACCTCTTCTATCATCAATGTTTATTAAGACAAAAGCTGTTTTTGGCAGGGCATCGAAGAAGCCTTTTTTGGCTTTGATGTAATTATCAAACGTCTTATGAAAATCAAGGTGGTCGTGGGTAATATTCGAGAAAATTGCTCCCGCAAAACTTACGCCCGTAATGCGATGTTGCACTACAGCGTGCGAACTTACTTCCATAAATGCGTGTGTACAACCCGCCTGAACCATTTTTGACAATAACTGGTTCAAACTAAGTGCGTCGGGCGTTGTATGGGTTGAAGGAATTATATCTTCATCAATTTGGTTCTGAACCGTTGAAATTAAGCCACAATGATAGCCCAAATTTCTGAATAAACGGAATAAAAGCATCACCGTTGTCGTCTTGCCATTCGTCCCTGTGATGCCAACTAATTTGAGTTTTTTAGAAGGATTGTCATAAAATTCAGAAGCCAAATATCCCAAAGCCTCAGCCGCATCTAAGACTTGTAAAAACGTCACATTTTCAGGGTGAGTTGAAGGTAAATCCTCACAAAGAATAGACGTTGCACCCATGTCAATTGCCTTCTGGATGAAAGTATGTCCATCCACTTGTGTACCTTTCAAAGCCACAAACATTGAGCCATCGGTCACTTTTCGAGAGTCAATAATAATTTCAGAAACCATTATTTCAGAATTTCCGATGATGGTCTGTTTTTTGATGTTTGCGGTAAATTGAGATAGTGTTTTCATTTATTGTTTTAATAAACCTGTTTCGCCTTCAAATCAGTAATCAAGTTTGAATCAATCAAAAAGCAATTCGTTTACTTCCACTTTTTTGGTGGCAACAGTGCTTTCTAAATCATGAATGGCATTTCTTTGGTAAGAAATGGTGCTGTCTTTTTCTTGCAAAATCTTCTGGAAATCAGCAATTCTAATAACTTATAATTCAGTTTAATAATAAGCCAATATTTCGATCTCTGATGGTTGTTGATCCTGGTGGAACGGATTGGCTTGTCACTTTCCCTGCACCTTTGAACGACACCTTAAATCCTTTATTTTCAAGGACATACAACGCATTTTTCAAAGACATTCCTCTGGTATCTGGCACAGTACTTTTTGGATTTTGGCGAGTTTGGTATTCCAAGATTCCCCCGTCTCCACGAACCACCGACCAACCTTCATTGGTGGGTACTTTTTCGACGTGAAATTCCTCACAAATTGTTTTAATATCTGCTGTGTGAACTACTTGTTTTTTTGTGGCAAATTGTCTGGCATCAGGTTTTTTTGTGTTCAGTAATTTGTGCATTCTAATGTCGCAAGCGTAAATTTTATCGGCAATTTCCTTGAAAACGGGAGCTGATGCTTCTGCTGCAAAAAGAGCTTCTTGCTTCACGCCACGGGGATTGTCAATCATTACGACGATACTATATTTTGGGGCATCGGCAGGGAAATATCCGATGAAAGAAGTGTAATACATTCCCTCACGATAACGTCCATTAATCAACTTTCGTGACGTTCCTGTTTTACCCGCAATTTTGTATAAATCGTTCTTAATATTCATGGCAGTTCCTCTTTCAACGACTCCTTCCAGCATTTTTCTGACTTTTGTCAAAGTTTCTTTACTGCATAAAGGTTCTTTATATTTGGCTTGCGAAATCTGATAATCATCCTCTATTTTGTCCGCAATTTTGGTATGTTTTACGATGATAGGTTGAATCCATTTTCCGTCATTGGCAATGGCATTATAGAAAGCCAACATTTGCAAAGGTGTCAAAGAAGTTCCATAACCAATTGAGTTCCAAGGCATTGCTGTTATATCTCCTACTTTTGGCATATTTATGACGGGTCTTGCATCGGGGCGTAATTGGAAATTCAAAGGCTCGTCCAAATGAAACTTATGGAGTTTCCTGTAATATTCCCTTTCCCTTCCACCAAAGTATTTTTGCATTAATTTTGCCATTCCTACATTCGAAGATGTTTCAAAAACCTGCTGGGCTGATATGGTACCATGTACTTTTGTGTCTCTCAGTAATTTATTGCCGATTATTAAAGTTCCATCGCCCGTAGGTACTGGTTCTTCATTCGTAAGTCCTGAAAATTCCATCAAAGCTACCATTGAGGGTAATTTGAAAACTGAACCAGGGTCAGAAAGTCCTAAAACAGCATGATTATAAGTTTCTGCAAAAGCCAAAGTATCACGCAAACGAGTCAAATTTGTCATGGCTTTAATCTCACCCGTTGCCACTTCCATCACCACCACACAACCTTTATCAGCACTCAATTGTCGAAGATGTTTCATTAAAGAAGTCTCGGCAACGTCTTGAATATTTACGTCAATGGTTGTGTGAATGTCCACACCCGCAATGGGAATTGATTCCTCTCCGCCATCAATGGGTCGCCAGCTTCCACCCACAATTTTCTCAAAAATTCCCTTGCCATTTGTTCCTGCCAATTGACCATCAAAACTGTTTTCAATTCCAACTTTCTCCGTCTCTCTTTTGTAGCCAATCGTTCTGAAACCCATTTTTCCAAAAGGATTATAACGCTCATTAGTTTTCTCAAAAACTACGCCCCCTTTGAATTTTCCGTTCCTAAAAATAGGCCAAGTTTCCATGGCTTTCCGTTGCTGAAAATCAATTTTCTTCTCGTTCAAACGGATGTAACTCACCTTATCTCGACGAGCTAAATCAATCATGGAGTAGTAATCTTTCCAATCTTTATCTCCGTAAAAATTGGCTAAAAGGTGGCATAAAGAATCAATTCCATCATCGTAAATCTTAGTATTTCCTTTATTAATTCTTGATACCAAGGGATCGAATCCTAATTTATATTTTGGTAAAGATGTCGCTAATAAACTCCCATCGGCAGCATAAATATTGCCTCTCACCGCATCCACAATTCGTTTTTTTACATAAACCCGTTTGGCTTTATCCCGCCATTTTACGCCCTCAATCGTTTGTAGTTTAACGATACGATAAACAATCCCTCCCGCAAAAAGGAGGATGAACAAAAACATAAGGCGAACCCTGAATATGATGTCTCTTTTGATGTTCATTTAATTAGTGTTTAGATGATAAAGAAACATTTAGTTATGATGTTTTCTTTGCAACATCAATATTCTATTCTCTTACAACTATCTTAGTTGGTGGGGTTTTGTTTTCTTGCAATCCCATTGGGGCAACTCTTTTGATAATTTCTGATTGTTTTCCTGCCTTCATAAAATCGGCTTTACGAGTGGTGAAATCGGCTCTTTGTTCTTCCACTTCTGCCTTCATTTTATCAATTTTATGGATAAGACTTTCAGCATTTAATGAAGAAATAATATAAATTACAATTAAGCCTGAAATCCAAATAACATAACGTAATTGTGAAGCTGGAAATTTACCGCCCAAAATTTTATCCATGTTAAAAACACGGTCGAAAAAAGCAAATATTCCCTTACTCGGACGGTAAATTACGGAACTTCTGTTCTTATTTTTTGATACGTTTTTTGCCATGTTTTTTTATTAGTTGTTAAGTTATTCCAGCACATGAAAATGCCCTTGCCAAACTTAATAACTTAAAATTTAACAGCTTAAAGTAGCCACTCTCAACTTTGCACTGCGACTTCTATTATTACTCAATAATTCTTCTGGAGATGCTTCAGTGGGTTTTCGGGTAATGCCTTCTAAGGGTTTTGTTACCGTTCCGAAAACAATATCTCTGTCCATTTCGCCTTTGAAATTGCCCGCTTTGATATAATTTTTTACTAATCTATCTTCCAAAGAATGAAAGGTCATAATCACTAATCTACTTTCTGTATCTTTCAGTAAATCAGGCACTTGCTCTAAAAATTCTTGGATAACTTCCAATTCTTGATTGACTTCAATTCTGATGGCTTGAAAGACTTGGGCATAATATTTAAACTCCTTAAATTTTGGAGCAAATTTATCCAAAACTGCCTTGAATTCGCCCGTTGTTTTGATTGGATTATTCATTCTGGCACTCACAATTCCACCTGCAAGGGTTTTGGCGTTTTTTACTTCGCCATACATTCCTAAAATTTTATGGAGTTGAGCTTCTGGATATTCGTTGATAATCGTAAAAGCTGAAACGTCAGATTTTTGATTCATCCGCATATCCAAATCTCCTTCAAAACGAGTTGAAAATCCACGACTTGGTTCATCAATTTGATGCGATGAAATACCAAAATCTGCCAAAATTCCGTCCACTTTTTTTATGCTGTACAGTCGGAGATATTTTTTGATATTTCTGAAATTAGCCTCAATAAAAGTGAAGCGTTTATCGTCTGAAAAAATAAGGGAATTTTGTTTGGCATCGGGGTCTTGGTCGAAGGCAATGAGTTTGCCGTTTTCGCCCAAGCGTTCGAGGATTGCTTTGGAATGACCTCCTCCTCCAAAAGTTACGTCCACATAAACACCATCAGGGCGAATATTTAGCCCTTCAAGGCATTCTTGAAGCATAACGGGAAGATGATACAACTTTTCAGCAGTCATTTGGGGGGGGATTTTATTGAGTAAGGATTTAGTACAAATTTATGGATAAATTTTAGGATTTTTGAAATTCTCATAATAAAACCTTTCATCATTAAAGGAGGATCCTCAGAACACCAATTTTATTACCTGCAAAATTCCCATCACAACAAAAGTCCAACCAATAATTTGCTCGAAATGACTCTGATTTAGGTGTTTAAAAATCTTTTCTCTCTGTTTAAACGCAAGGTAAGCGTACAGACAACAAAGGGTAAATGCACCTGTACTTGTGCCTAACACAAAAAATAATTTATCGGAAAACTCGCTAATTTTCAAAAAGTTATAATTTTGATAATTTATCAAGACTACTATCCAATAAGGTAATAATTGGGGATTGAAAAGAGATAGAAAAAAGCCCCGAGTGGATGCTCCTTTTAAAGCAGTTCCTTCTACTATTTTTGAAGGTTTTACGAATGGTTTTGGCTTCTCAGAATTTAAGATTTGTTGAATCCCTAAACCTAATAAAATAGGGACAACTGCCCAATTCATTACGCTGAAAACCACAGGATATTTCTCGAAAAGCATCACGCCTTCAACCGCCAAATATCCATAAATTATTTCTGGAATTACGCCACCAAAAGCCAGTAAAAGTGCTGAGTAAAATCCTTTTTGTAAGGTTGTTTGAATGACAGATAAATTGACTGGTCCAGGGTGAATTGAACCGACAAAACTGATGATGAAAGTGATTAGGAAAACGAGCATATTATTTGCAATTAAAACTTCACTACCAACTGCACTTATCATGTGATGCTATTTTTTTATAGAAATCAACCAATTCTAAGTAATTATTTGTGGAAGGAAATTTTCCACGAATTCACGATAAATCTACGAGACAAAATGTCCTTTCACCACTTTCCATAAAATACCAAGAGGAACAGGCATAATTCCTCGTCGTTGTTGTTGAATGGAAATATCGGCAATAATTTTCCAGTGATGAGCCAAATCTCGGTAAGCTGCCCAAAGCGTGTTCTTGGGATCGTATATATGTCCAGGTTCAGAACTTACGCCGTTTAATTCCATGATGCGAATATTTTTGCCTTCGTACAAATCCTCAATTGATTTCACTTTTATATCAAAACGACCATAATGAAAACCGTCAATTGTTAAAGCAATTTTATCAAAAACTTCATCTAACTGACTATTTAACAAGAAGTTATTATCTAAAAATTTTGTTCCCCGACAATGATTTCCAATCGGTTCGAGGATTCTCTTCTCGCCCGATTTAATGACTTCATTCATTCCCATATCGCCCAATCGTTTTCGCATGGATTCAACCTGAAATCTGGCTCTGGTGCTTTGCTGCATCAATTGCACTACATTGGATTTTCCATCGCCCAAAACCGCAAGAAATTCTTTGCGAGTAACAGACGTAACTTTTCCGGTTGATGCATTTGGATAACGGTAATACAAAACACCTAATTCAATGTCGTAAGTAATAAATTCTTGGATAATAAAATCCCCTTGGACGTTGGATAAATACTGGATTAAATCATAATTACTGTACAGTTTTTCAACTTGCGTTCCCCTTTCGCCAACATCGGGTTTGCAGATAATTGGATAGACCAAATCCTCTTGAATGAGTTTATCTACAATCGTTTTTAAATCTGATTGTTTCTTAATAAAAATGGTTTTGGGTAAATATTCCTTCGGGATTTGACGAAGTATTTCCATCTTCGATTCTCCAAAAAAACCACCGTAATCTATGCAAGGGTCAGCATTAGTAAAAAACGTCAGCGAACGAGTACGGATTGCTTGAAAAAGCCAATAGGGGAGGAGGGGGACGTAAAACATCCACCAAGTCCAGTATTCAAAATGGGTTAATTTAATGAGCCAGAGGGGTAATTTAAGATTATTCATGCAGCAAATTTACGGAGAAAAGAGGATTTGCGGATGTCGGGAAGAGGACAGTTTTTGAAGTAATTAATAAAATACTTTCACTACAAAAGTACAAATGAGACAAAGTGAATTATTATAAATCTTTGTTTTCTTTGTGCCTTTTATAGTAAAAAGGTATGTGGTACTTTAACGCTAATTTAACGCAAAATCCGAACAGGAACCCCCGAAAAAGCCGAATTTCCCGTTAATTCATCAATCAATAGATCATCCGTTAAATCGTTCAAACTTACGCCTGCGTGAGTAGTGGCAATGTCTAATTGTACTCCCTTGCGAGCGTGTCCAAAACCGTGCGGAATACTAACCACGTTTGGCATGATTTCGTCGGTAATTTCAACGGTAATTTCAACTTTTCCAACCCTTGATTCAATTTGTACTTTTTCCAGATTGACGATGCCACGATTTGCCGCCGTTTCAGGGTGAATCATGAGCGTACAACGGTCACGTCCTTTCACTAATCTTTCTGAATTGTGCATCCATGAATTGTTGCTTCTGAGGTGTCTTCTTCCGATTAATTGTAAGTCAAATTCTATATTCTTTACATCTTTTAATAATTTCTGAAAATTTAATCCTACTCTCTCTAAATCGTTTAAAAGTAAGTCTGGAATTACGTTAATTAATTGATTTTCAGTTAATAACTTCTCTTTCAAACAAGGTCGTAATGCTCCTAAATCTTCTCCGTGAGGATTATCTTTTAGTTTTTGAAGCGTTAATCCGTCTTTTCCGTAGGGTCCGAATTGCATTGCCATCGCTAATTTCTCTTCTGGATTTTTGGGTGTTGGAATCTCTGTCCCTTCCCTTGACATTAAACGATTTTTTATCTCCTCAAAAATTTCCCAATCGTGGCGTTGATTATTGTCTTTTTCAAATAATGGCTCTGAATACTTGGCGGCATTTCTGACCGATAAATTATAGAAAGCTAAGTCATAATGAGCTACTTCTAAACCCGTTGTTGGCGGTAAAATAATGTTGGCGTGGCGAGTGGTTTCATTGATAAAAATATCAACCGAAACCATATAATCCAACCCCTCCAAAGCGATGTCTAATTGAGTGCCGTTTGAGGTACTCAATACAGGATTTCCGCAGACGGTGAAAAGTGCTTTTATTCCTCCATCTAAAATGTCTTCGCCCATTGCCGAGACGGGTAGTTCACCATCAAATTCTGGTAATTTTCTAACGGCTGATTGATAACGGTTAAAATAATTTTCACCCCTTTTTGCCCGTCCCCACAAATCGAAAGCAGGTTGCGTAAACATGGCTCCACCCACCGCATCCATGTTGCCCGTGAAGATGTTAATGCAATTTATCAACCACTGACAAACGCCCCCGAAGGCTTGTACACTCACGCCCATCCGTCCATACACCACGGCACTTTTTGCGGTCAAAATATCTGTAACAAGATTTTTGATGATTTCAACGGGTATTCCTGTAATACTTGAAATGGTTTCGGGTGTGTAGTCTTGGATGGCTGATTTTAATTCTGAAATAGTTTCATGAGCTATTGGAAGATTAGTAAAGCAGTCCGAACTATTTTTATTTAAAACTTCATTCAAAATCGCTAACAATAGATAAACATCCGTGGCGGGTTTTATAAAAATGTGTTGGTTGGCGATTTTGGCAGTTTCGGTTTTTCTTGGGTCAATTACTACGAACTTACCTCCCCTTTTTTGAATCGCCTTCAAACGATTCGCCACGTCAGGAACGGTCATCATGGAACCGTTGGAAGCCAATGGATTTCCACCAATGATTAACATGAAATCAGTACGGTCGATGTCTGGTACTGGTAACAAAAGTGGATGACCAAACATTAATGACGACACAAAATGATGGGGCAACTGGTCGGCTGAAGTGGCAGAGAAGCGGTTTTTTGTTCCCAACGCCCTTAGAAAAGCAGGAGCGGATAATAACGTTCCAGAATTATGCACCGACGGATTGCCTTGATAAATCCCCACGGCATCTTTGCCATGTTGAATCTGAATAGCTTTTAATTTTGAGGCTACTTCATCAAATGCTTCGTCCCAGGAGATTGTCTCCCAACCCGATTCAATTCTTCTAACGGGTTGTTTTAATCGGTTTTTATCTAAATAAATATCTTTGAGTCCAACTGCTTTTGGGCAGATGTGTCCACGAGAGAATGGGTCTTTTTTATCACCGTTGATGGTCAATATTTCGTTATTTTCATTAACCGTAATTTCTAAACCACAGATGGCTTCGCAGAGATTGCAAGCACGGAAATGTGTACGAACATTTATTGATGAATTCATATATTTTACTTGAATAGTTCAAAAATAAGTAGGTATTAGGTTTTAGGGGTTGGGTGTTAGTATTATAACTTGCTATTAATCAGCAAATTACAAACTATTTAAACAAACCTTTTTTCTGACAAATACTTTGACATGAATTTACGGAAAATATTTTAAAATATGGCTACTAAATTTCTTCGTTATTAATCAATTCATTGGCTCTTAAAAAAAGAAAACCTTAACGTAAAATTACAAGCAACATTAGTGAATGAGCAGTATTACGACTTGTGCGTAGTATTGCACTCATGTAAAAAATGTACAAAATATAGGCTACTATTTTTACCGTATAATAAGAACAACATTAGTGAAGGACAATTAATTGTGGATGTTTGTAGTATTGCACAATGATTTTTCAAAGTTAACATTCTCAAATTTTGAGAATGTTGAAACAAGTAAAAATACTATACATTTTACCGTATAATAAAAACAACCATAATGAAGATTTATTGTTCGGTTAAGTTTGTAATATTGTATCTCCCTAAAAATGAGGGATTTACACAACAATAGTTCAGATTAAGAAATTTATGATAACACACTTCAAAATAAGTAATCTTTCCTTTCTCAACAGAGATCTTACGTAAAGGCTATTCTGTTTCAGCCGTCAGTGAAGTAAAAAATTAATAGTTAATGCCATAATTCCCCAATTTACCACCACCACTAATAACTAAAAATAAACTCAAAATCCGTTAATCATCACGATTAGTGGACGGAGTTATATTGTCTATAATTTCACTAATTAATTAAAGGAGGATCAAACCATGAAGCCACTCTACAACGATTTTTTAACGGTCGCACGTAATATTGTCGAAGCCAAATATGACGATGAATCATTTGGATGTCCTGCACTTTGCGAGGCTTTGAAGATGAGTCGCTCGCACGTACACAGGAAATTGGTAGAAGAGACGACGTATTCTTGTTCGGAATTTATTCAAAAAATAAGGCTGGAAAAAGCCAAGGAACTATTAATAAATACTATCCATCCGATTTATGAAGTGGCTTTTAAAGTTGGCTATTCTGATGCTAATTATTTCAGCCGTTCCTTCTCAAAGATTTATGGTTTTCCTCCTTCACAGTGCCGTCAGACGTCGGCTTAGTATTCACAATTGTATCTTTTTTTCCTGAATATATTTTAATTTTTTAATACAACACTTGTATGAAAACATTTTTTACTTCCCGACAATTTAATTTTTCTAAGGCTTCGCAGAAGAACTTCTGTTTTAGCCTCTTTATGTTTATGCTACTTTTGGGTGGTGGGTTTAGGGCTACGGCAGCAACCGTTACTTGGATTGGTGGTATAGGAGTGAGTAAAGACTGGACTGATGTAACTAATTGGAGTGGTACTGGTTTTGCACCAGTGGCGGGAGATGATATAGTATTTCCAACAGCAGGTGGTGGCACAATTACGTTTAGTATTATGCCTGCATCAGTTGCTTATAATACTATTACAGTTAACAGCGGAAATATAATAACAATAGCAACTATAGCAACAACTACTTTGACACTTGGGGAGGCAATTCCTACTGCTGCAGTAGATTTTACAGTTTCTTCTGGGGCTTCATTTATTATTGGTACAAACACTAATGTTACTTTGGCAGCAAGTGCAACAGCAAATATCGCCGGAACTCTCAACATTAATAATACTGGCTCAACTTATGATACAGGTACTAATTCATCTGTACTGACAACTATAACAGGCACATTAACCAATGGAGGAACTGTTACGAGTTCGATATCTAAATTAAATTTTAATGCAAATTCTAATTATAATCATACAAGAGATGGAGGTAGTATTCCATTATCAAATTCTTGGGCAGTTTCTTCAATAGTAAATGTTACTGGAATTACATCAACTGTACTAACTAATTTTGATCAGGCTTTCGGAAAAGTTATTTGGGCTTGTACAAACCAAGCTGTTAATCAATCAACAGGTTCGAGTTTTGCACCGACTGGTGATTTTTCTATAAATAATACTGGCTCGACTGGTAGTATTACCTTGGTTGGTACAGTTACAGGTTCACCTTCAAAAACATTAACTGTTGCTTCAGGTACTACCTTAATTGCCCAAGTAGCTACAGTAATTTCTGGTTTTGGAACTTTCACCCTATCAAGCGGAGCAAATTTAAAAATTGGTTCGGCTGCTGGTATTACTTCTTCGGGAGCAACAGGTAATGTGCAGACAACAGTGAGAAGTTTCTCAACGGGAGCAAATTATTTTTATAATGATGCGGCACAAAATACAGGAACAGGCTTGCCATCAGTAGTGAGTAGTTTAGCCTTAGAAGGCTCAGGCGTAAAGACAATTACAAATGGTGTTACGGTTTCTGGAAATTTGAGAATAAATACTGGTGTGTCGGCAAGTCTTGGAGCAAATAATTCAAATGCTGGTACATTAACTTTGAATACAACGCTCGGAGGATATAATGGTACATGGGGTAGTATGGCATCAAGTGCTACAAACAAAAGTGCTTTGTTTTTTGGAACAGCAGGAACAGGAGAATTAACGGTTTCTGCCAGTACATGCACAGGACTAACTACGGCAAGTATAACTGCACCATTGACAGGTACTTCTATATGTTCGGGTGGAAACATAACCTTTACCTTACAAGGCACAAATGATGGTATTGTTACCTATAAATTAAACAGTGGGGTAAATACTGATGTAGCCTTAGATAATACTGGTGCAGGAACGATTACGATTACTGGTGCATTAGTTACCCAAGTATTAACATTGGTTTCAGCAAGAAATGCAATTACAAACTGCCCAACTTCAATTAGTGGAACAAGAACGGTTACGGTTTATAATATTCCTGTGATAACAGGGCAACCTGTCGTTCAGTCAATAACTTATGGAGCAAATGCTACATTTACAGTAGCTTCAACTTCAGACCACCCAACTCCCGCTACTTTCCAATGGCAGGAGCAAGTGGGTTCTGGTAGTTTTACACCAGTTTCAAACGGAGGGATTTATAGTGGAGCAACTACTGCTACTTTAACGCTGACCAAACCTGCGGTTGCTATGTCAACCAATAAGTATAGATGTGTTATTACTAATCCTTGTGGTAGTGCTAATACTAATGAGATGGCGAGCTTGACGGTGAATAAAGCCACTTCGACTTTGGTGGTAACAGGAAGTTCAACCTTTACTTACACTGGTTCTCCACAAGGTTCCGATGCTTCCACCAAAACGGGTTCAACGGC
>JAYVRF010000137.1:0-23414 GCA_043756925.1 Arcicella sp.
TTTAATAGCATCTGCCCCAGCATCTGCCAAAGCCCTTGCACCCGCACCCGTTGCCACATTTCCACACATCACTTCCAATTTAGGAAACGCTTTTTTTACTGACTTCAAAGCCTCAATTACGCCTTTTGAATGTCCGTGGGCGGTGTCAATACTAACCACATCTACGCCTACTTGCACGAGTGCCCTCACACGGTCGAGCAAATCGGGCGTAACACCAACTGCCGCACCTACTCTTAAACGCCCTAATGGATCTTTACACGCATTAGGGTGACTTCTTCGCTTGATAATATCCTTGTAAGTAACCAATCCGATGAGTTTATATTCTTCATCAACGATGGGTAATTTTTCGATTTTGTATTCCTGTAAAATGACCTCCGCATCATCCAAAGAGGTTCCTTTTTTGGCGGTAATCATCTTCTCGGTGGTCATTACTTCCGTTACTGAACGAGACATATCTCGCTGAAAACGCAAATCACGATTAGTCAAAATGCCGACTAATTTTCCTTCGTTATTGATGATTGGAATACCGCCAATTCTGGATTCTCGCATGATTTTTTGAGCATCACCGATATTTTTATCTTCCGTTAAAGTAATCGGGTCAATAATCATTCCCGACTCCGAACGCTTTACCTTTCTAACCTGTTCCGCTTGTTGGGCAATGGTCATATTTTTGTGAATGATACCAATACCACCATTCTGAGCCATGGCAATTGCCAAATCAGCTTCGGTGACAGTATCCATCGCAGCGGAAAGAATAGGAATGTTGAGCGTAATGTTTCTGGTAAGTCTGGTAGTGGTTGTAACTTCACGTGGAAGGACTTCTGAATAGGCAGGAAGTAGAAGCACATCGTCATACGTAAGGGCTTCAAAAAGGAACTTTGATGAGTCTAACATGGCAAATATCGTTGGTATTGTTATTTGCAAGTCAAAGTTACTGTGAAATTTGTACTTTTAAAAGATTTTGTCCGTAATTGTTGTTAAATCACTGTAAAATTCTGGTAATATGCGAAAAATAAGTTTGACGTATTTTTTGATTTTAAGTAATTTTTGTTTCTCTCAATCAAAAAAATACACCTTTTCTCAACCCAAAATGGGTTCGCCTTTGAATATTACATTATATAGTAATGATTCCGTCAAAGCCAATCAAATCGCCACAGAAGCCTATAGAATTGCGGATTCTTTGAATGTAATTTATAGCGATTATTTAGAAAACAGTGAGTTGAATGAATTGAGCAAAAAGGCAGGAATCAATACTTTCACGAAGGTTTCGCCCGCTTTGTGGGAAATGTTAAACTTATCCATAAAAGCTGCCCAACAAAGTAAAGGAGCTTATGATATTACCATTGGAAGCATCGTGAAACTATGGCGAAAAGCACGAAAAGAGAAAATTTTTCCAGAAGAAAATAATTTAAAAAGTGCGCTAAAAGCTGTTGGTTATCAACACATTATCTTAGATTCAACGACGCATTCTGTTAAACTTCTTAAAGTTAATACGCAATTAGATGTAGGCGGGATTGGCAAGGGCTACGTTGCCCAAGCGGTATTAAATTTCTGTATGAGTAAAGGAGTTGAAAAGGTTTTAGTGGATGCTGGTGGAAAACTGGCAATGGTCACGCAGGTTGATAAACCCTGGA
Organism: Arcicella sp.; assembly: GCA_043756925.1. Lineage (GTDB taxonomy): Bacteria > Bacteroidota > Bacteroidia > Cytophagales > Spirosomataceae > Arcicella. The sequence goes on from JAYVRF010000137.1 coordinate 1,635, forward strand.
AAATTGGAATAACCATTCCCAACTCGGAAGAATTAATTCCTCGATATTTAATGCTTCAAAATCAGGCAGTCGCTACTTCGGGAAATAGGTATCAGTTTGTAGAAATTGGCGGTAAAAAATACTCCCATATCGTTAATCCACGCACGGGCTTGGGTTTAACGCACCAGCGAAACGTAACGGTAATTGGACCCGATGGAGCAACGGCCGATTGGCTCGCCACGGCTTGCAGTGTTTTATCAGTCAGAAAAGCCCTTAAATTGATTGAATCCATGCAAGATTGTGCTTTATTCATGGCGGAAGTTCAGAAAGGTAAATTGAAAATATGGCAGTCAAAGAGATTTGAGAGATATTTGGAGAAATAAGTTGTAACATCATTTACCAAATCGTACTTTTGAAAAATTAATTTCTTTAAAAATCATGCAAAAAATATTCCTCGTTATATTCATTTTTATCAGTCAAATCGCTATCTCACAGGACTTTAAAGCCTATGAGCAAGTAATTCCTAATACAACCGTAAAGTTTAAAATGATGCCTATTCCTGCGGGAGAGTTTGTGTTGGGAAGCCCCGAAAATGAAATCGGACACGAGGCGGACGAAAGTCCACAGGTAAAAGTAAAAATTGAGCCATTCTGGATGGGAGCAACCGAGGTAACGTACGATGAATACCAATTATTTTTTGAAGAAGAACGTGACCCCGAACCCAAACCCGATGCCATCACCCGACCATCACCGCCCTACATAGATTTCACGTTGGGAATGGGCAAAGTAGGGGGATTTCCTGCCAATTCCATGCAACAATATGCGGCTTTGATGTACTGCAAATGGCTGTACTACAAAACGGGTTTTTTCTACCGATTACCCACCGAAGTCGAGTGGGAATATGCGTGTAGGGCGGGAAGCAAAACGCCTTTCTTTTTTGGTGAAAACCCCGCTGAATTAACCAACTACGCCTGGTTTAAAACCAATTCAGAAGAAAAATATCATCATGTTGCGGAGAAAAAACCAAACCCTTGGGGATTATATGATATAGTAGGAAACGTGGCAGAATGGACGCTTGACCAATACGATGAAGGTTTTTATAAAAAGATTTTAGAAGGAAAAATGAATCCGTACAACGTGAAAGTAAAGCGTTATCCAAGCACCGTAAAAGGCGGGAATTACCAAAGCGAAGGAAACGAATTACGGAGTGCCGACCGCCTAAAATCCGACCCCATTTGGAACCGCCGTGACCCTCAAATCCCCAGAAGTAAATGGTGGAATGCCGATTCTCCTTTTGTGGGTTTTCGAGTGGTTCGCCCAATAAACCAACCTATTAAGGAGGAGATTTTGGCATTTTTTGAGGAAATATTGAAATAAGAAAATTTACAACAATTAAATATATGTTACAACCGTATATTTTACATTAAATAATCAACAATGTTTAATTACTTAGAACCAACCTACGTTAAAAACTTTATTCAAACTGCCCTTGCCGAAGACGTTGGTGATGGCGATCATACTTCATTATCCACCATTCCAAGTTCTGCCACAGGTCGGGCAAGGCTTTTGGTGAAGGATACGGGCATTTTAGCGGGTGTCGAAATAGCCAAAATGATTTTTGCCGAAGTGGATGCTGACTTGGTGGTGGAAACCATTTTGCAAGATGGTGACAGCATTACAAAAGGTGAAATTGTTTTGACGGTGGCGGGTTCGTCGCAGTCCATTCTCAAAGCCGAGCGATTGGTCTTGAATTGTATGCAACGAATGTCGGGTATTGCCACTTATACAGCTTCGATGGTTAAATTATTGGAAGGCACAAACACCAAATTATTGGATACTCGCAAAACCACGCCAAATTTCCGTTTATGCGAAAAATGGGCTTGTCGAATTGGCGGAGCCGTTAATCATCGTTACGCTTTGTTCGATATGATTTTGATTAAAGATAATCACGTGGATTATGCGGGTGGAATCTCAAACGCCATCAACCAAGCCCTTGAATATTTGCAGATTACGGGTCGTGACTTACAAATAGAAATTGAGGTTCGTAATCTGGATGAACTTCGCCAAGTTTTGGAAATTGGGCGAGTTGATAGAATTATGTTGGATAATTTCACCTTTGAAAATCTCCGTGAAGCCGTCAAGATAATTGATGGAAAATTCATGACGGAGGCATCGGGAGGCATCAATGAAACAACAATTCGGGAATATGCTGAATGTGGCGTAGATTATATTTCTTGCGGAGCTTTGACACATCATGTGATTAGCTTAGATTTGAGTTTGAAAGCGTATTAGGAATTAAATAAAACACATGGACTTATTAGAAGAATCACAACGAGTGGGCTACATAAGCCGTTCAGTGCCTTTCAAGGGCGAGGATTTGAAGGAGCAAATCTTGAAATTGAAGAAAGAGAAAAATGCGGTTATTTTGGCTCACTATTATGTTGATTCCGAGATTCAAGACATTGCTGATTTCTTGGGCGATAGCCTCGGATTGGCTCAAGCCGCCGAGAAAACCGATGCCGATATGATTGTTTTCTGCGGCGTACATTTTATGGCTGAAACCGCCAAAATTTTAAACCCCAACAAAAAGGTAGTTTTGCCAGATTTGAATTCGGGCTGTTCATTGGCTGATGCTGCCCCGAAGGAGGAATTTGCGGCTTTCAAGGCAAAATATCCCGAGGCTGTGGTGGTGAGTTACATCAATTGTACGGCCGATATTAAGGCAATGACCGACATTATTTGTACATCGTCCAACGCCGTGAAAGTGGTGGAATCTATTCCAAAGGACAAACAAATTATTTTCGCCCCCGATGCTAATTTGGGACGTTATGTGGCTAAAAAAACGGGTCGTAATTTGATTTTGTGGGAAGGTTCTTGCATGGTTCACGTTGATATTTCATTAGAAAAACTCCGAATTGTTAAGGAAGAAAACCCCAATGCTTTGCTGATTGCCCATCCCGAATGTAAGGAAATAATATTATCGCAAGCCGATTTTGTGGGTTCAACAACGGCACTTTTGAATTTTGTACAAACATCTGACTGTCAAGAATTTATTGTGGCTACGGAAGCTGGAATTTTGCATAAAATGAAAGCATCAGTACCCAATAAAAAACTGATTCCTGCCCCAGCCAACGAGAAAAACTCGTGTGCCTGTGCGGAATGTCCGTATATGAAAATGAATACGATGGAGAAATTATACAACGCCATGTTTTATGAATTACCCGAAATTCAAGTACCAGAAGAAGTGCGTGTACCAGCATTAAAGGCTTTGAAAGCGATGTTGGAGATTAGTAAATAGGCTTGAAGATATTTTACGGAAGGCTTCGCAGATGTGAAGCCTTCCTTGTTTTAACCAGAACTCATGCTTGAAATTACAGAAATAAAACCTTCAGAAACCTTAGATTTACGCCATCGAATTTTATCGCCAAATAAATCTATTGATTCGATAATTCTTGCAGAAGATGATTCTGGACAACATTTTGGACTTTTTATGAATGCTCAACTGATTTCCGTTATCTCACTTTTTATCGAAAATGATACGGGTCAATTTCGCAAATTTGCTACTGAAACTTCCGAACAAAATAAAGGTTACGGTTCGATTTTACTGAATCGTATTATTGAAGAATCCATTAAAAATAATGTCAAAAACCTTTGGTGCAATGCCCGCACGACGGCTCTGGGTTTTTATGAAAAGTCTGGTTTTGAAGTGGTTTCTGAAAAATGGATAAAAAATGATATTGAATATGTAAAAATGGAACGGACGTTCTGAAGTTTTTAACCCTAAAACGCTTAATTTTGCGAGAAATCCTGTGCAAATTAGACCACGGATAAAACAAATTAGGTAGATTTTCACGGATAAAAAACTGATAAAATCCGTATAAATCCGTATAAATCCGTCAAATCCCAATTCCATTGTGGGTTCATTCATGGTCTAATTTTATCGTACTATAAACTATAAAAATTGAAACTTTCCTTAATCGTTGCCGTTGCCGAGAATGGCGTTATCGGGCATAATAATCAGTTAATTTGGCATTTACCCAATGATTTGAAACAATTTAAACGCCTCACAACGGGGCATTGTATCATCATGGGGCGTAAGACTTTTGAGTCAATTGGCAAGCCTTTACCGAATCGTACATCCATTATTATTTCTCGAAATCCTGAGTTTCAGATTGAAGGTTGTATTACAGTAAATACCTTAGAAAATGCCCTAAAAAAAGCTCAGGAGTTTGAAAATGAGGAAAGTTTTATCATCGGTGGGGCAGAAATTTATCGTTTAGCTTTACCTTTAATGGATAAAATTTACTTGACGGAAGTTCATCATGCTTTTGAAGGAGATACCTTTTTCCCCGCAATTGATAAAACCGTTTGGCAAGAAATAATGCGAGAAGATTTTGAAACGGATGAGAAACATTTGTATAAATATTCGTTTGTGGAATTGGAGAAATAAATTGTAACACAGACTTGAGTCTGTACGTTAAGAAACAACAGACTTAAGTCTGTGTTACGCAATAAAATGATAAAAATATCCGACCAATCCATTGATATTCAGGCGTGTATAGATGCGGCTCAATCCGAACGTGCAGGGGCAATTGATGTTTTCATTGGCACTGTCCGCAATCATAATAATGCCAAAGAAGTTGTTCGTTTGGAGTTTGAAACGTATGATGTGATGGCGGTTAAAAAGATGGAAGAACTCGCACAACAAGCCTGTGAACGTTGGGATATTGAAAAAATCGTGATGATTCACCGCAAAGGAGTGCTTCAAATTGGCGATGTGGCGGTGGTTATTGCCGTTTCTACTCCTCATCGTGTAGCATCTTTTGAGGCTTGTCAATGGTTAATTGATACATTAAAAACGGTTGTGCCGATTTGGAAGAAAGAGATTTATGAAAACGGCGAAGAGTGGTTGGAGGCTCATGCTTGAAACCTTTCGATGTTAGATTATCGTTTTCCGATGTTTATAAACCCCAAGATAACAAGTTCTAAATTAACCTTATAATTTCAAAATCAACTTTAAATGTTAAAACTAATATTGAACCGAAGCGTCGGACGCATCGAATAACAAAAATCGAATTATATGACTACTTGGCTCAAAAAAAACTTGGAAGGGGACTACCAAATCTGGACAGTAATTGCGGCTTTATCTCTGATTAGTATCGTGGTTGTGGCGAGTGCCTCGGGGCGACTTGCCGTGCAGAGTGATGGAAATATCTTTTTCCTTGTCGTTAAACATTCCATTTATATGAGCGTTGGGCTTGCCGCCATGTGGTTTTTCCATCGTTTTGATTACCATAAAATTGCCGTTTTTTCAAATATTGGGGTAATATTTTCAGTATTTTTATTGCTCTACGCTTTCAGATTTGAACACGGAATCAATAATGCCAATCGCTGGATTCACATGGGCGGATTGACTTTTATGCCTTCCGATATTGCCAAATTATCACTCATTACCAATCTGGCGTTTATGTTAGCCAAGCGACAACACTTGGAATATCGTTTTAATGACGTTGTTCCAATGGCTGGGAAAATTATTTTGGTTTCAGCTTGTATTGCCCTCACAAACGTTTCAACGGCATTATTACTTTGTACTACTTGCTTTTTGCTGATGTTTATTGGACGTGTTCCTCTGAAATTTATTGGGATGGTAATTATCGGTTTGTTTTTAGCGGGAACAATTTTGGTTATGACGGGAACGGGAACTCGTATTGAAACGGCTCGAAATCGTATTTCCAACTTCGTTAAAAATTTCAAAGGTAAGGAAGACAAAAATGCTGATAAAGACGAAAATTATCAGATTGAAAAAAGTTATTATGCCATTGCCAACGGTGGACTCACGGGCAAAGGTCCAGGGAAAAGTCAACAAAGATATTTTTTGAGTGAATCAGAATCCGACTTTATTTATGCCATTATTATTGAAGAATGGGGCATGATTGGCGGACTTTTCGTGATGGGTTTATATCTCTGGTTTTTGTATCGAGGTATGAAGGCTGTTGATAGTTCAGGGCGAGCTTTTGGGGGATTATTATCGGCTGGATTAACGTTCAGTTTGGTCATTCAAGCGATGGTTCACATGGGAGTTGCTACGGGTTTAGGACCTGTTACGGGGCAACCATTGCCTCTTTTAAGCATGGGAGGAAGCTCGCTTTTGTTCACGGGGGCGATGATTGGAATCATTATTTCGGTAAGTAAAGATAAAGTTAGAGATGCTGTTTTGTAAAAATAAATTATGCCAAAAGTCATTATTTCGGGCGGTGGAACGGGCGGACACATTTATCCTGCCATTGCCATTGCCAACGCTTTGAAAGAAATCAATCCTGCTATTGAGGTGCTTTTTGTGGGTGCAGAAGGCAAAATGGAGATGGAAAAAGTACCCAAAGCGGGTTACGAAATCATCGGTTTACCCATCGCTGGAATTAATCGTTCCAATTTATTAGCCAATCTCAGTTTCCCTAAAAAATTACTGACCAGTCTTTCCGAAGCCCGTGGAATCATCAAAGATTTTAAGCCCGATGTTGCCGTGGGTGTGGGTGGATATGCCTCTGGACCCGTTTTGTTGGCGGCTTCGATGATGGGAATTCCGTATTTAATCCAAGAACAAAACTCGTATGCGGGGATTACGAATAAATTTTTATCAAAAAATGCCGATAAAATTTGCGTAGCTTACCCAAATATGGAGCAATTTTTCAAGAAAGAAAAAATCAAAATGACGGGTAATCCTGTTAGGAAAGATATTTTAGAAGTAAACTCGAAACGACAAAAAGCGATTGAACATTTTGGCTTAATGTCAGGACGAAAAACGGTCTTAGTAATCGGTGGAAGTCAGGGAGCGAAAACCATTAATGAAGCCATTGATGCGGGGCTAACGAACTTGGTTGGGGCAGGTTATCAAGTAGTTTGGCAAACGGGAAAACTTTACATTGACCGAGCCAGAAAAGTAGCCGAAGTATTTGACAGTCAAGTATTTGTGGCTGATTTTATTTATGAAATGGACTTGGCGTATTCAGTAGCAGACGTAGTAGTTTCAAGGGCGGGAGCGTTGTCAGTTTCAGAATTATGCTTGGCGGCAAAACCTTCGATTTTAGTCCCTCTCCCAACCGCAGCCGAAGACCACCAAACCATGAATGCCATGAGTTTGGTGAATAATAATGCAGCCATTTTGGTAAAGGATATTTCAGCCCGAGAAGAATTAATAAGAGCCACGATTACCTTATTACAAAATGCTGAAAAACAGGCAATTCTGAGTAAAAATATCTATCAATTAGCGAAGCCAGAAGCGGCGAGAGAGATTGCGGAGGAGGTTTTGAAATTGGTGAAGTGATTTGATTTTACTTCACCAATTCCTTAAATATCAAGGCTTATGAGCCTAAACAATTCCATTTCTACGAATGGCGTAACCAGAAGCACCCAAAAATCCAGCAAAACTTTGTATTTCATACACTACTTCTTCACTTTCTTCTTGAATTTTGAAAGAATTGATAGATGAAAAGGTGCTTATATTCGTTCGATTACAAACCACCTTGCCGTGATATTTAATAGTTTCTTTGCCACTAAAACAACTATAAAAAAGTTCGATTAAATGTCCATTTATTTGTACTAATTCTTCTATTTTTTGGTTTTAGTTTATGTTTTATTTAAAAATTATGGGCTTTGTCATTGCGAGGTACGAAGTAATCTGTCAGGCTGACTGGAGTGACTTTCAAGCCCTCTCCACCAGTCAAACAGATTGTATCGTGCCTCGCAATGACAGTACTACTTTTGTTGTCTGTGTCTCCGCAGACATGAAGAGTCGTCTATGAAGACACAGACAACAACACCCTAAACAACGTCCTTCTTACTCAAAACCTTCACATTATCACTCGAATGACGGTCTATTGATTGGGTCTATTCCTGCCTTGGTTGATTCTTGTTTTACCCTGATTTTCAGGACGTTATCTTTCTTCGTAAAATAATGCTTTTTCAGATATAATAATTTGTCTTCACCTTTTGCATCTTTTCCGTAAACCCCAACATCAATCCATTCATTTAGCTTGATTGGAGCTTCATTGCCTGAACTATCCGCTCTGAATTTCTCTGAATTTAGGGCTAAAGTTACTTCAAAAGTCTTGTCTTTGTTCTGAACGTATTCCGCTTTTCGACCTTGTTTTCGTAAAGCGTAATCGTCTCAAACATATCCCTAATCAAGTATTTTAAACTATCTGGGGTGGCAGTTCTGAGGTAGCCGATTAAGTCTGTTGAAGTGGGATAATGCCCTTTTGGATGGTCTGGACCTGGATATTGCCAATCTTTAACGTACTGACTCAACGCTGAATTGATGCGGTCTTCGTCTATGTAATCCTGCAAAGCATACATACACAATGAGCCTTTATTATAGTGAATATAAGTGCCCTTCCACTTGCGAAAGCGGCATTTCTTTCTTGACTTCTGAGCTACGTCCCCACAAATATTGATCTAAATTTAACGCCATAAACTTTTGCATTGCTTCGGGTTTTGAGTTGTGTTTCATCACTTTTAAAGCCGAATATTCCGACCTATACTTTACACAGGGTAAATATTAACATTTTTAAAAGTCTGGAAGTTAAGTGTCATCAATGATTGTAATTCCTTATCATACTTGTCATTAGCTTGATTAAGACAATCTGTTATTGCGAGTGGAAACTTGTCAAATTTTTCATAATATTTACCCGCCAACGCAGTTTTTTTAATAAACTTTCATGGTCGTTCAATAAGATTAAGATTAGGGGAGTAAGGAATAAAAATAAGAGTGTTATGTCAAGTTTTAGGGCTAATTCTTTGATAAAATCACCGTGCTGATAGCGGGCATTATCTAATACGATTGAGATTGGTTTATCAGGCAATTGGCTTTTAAATAATACAAAAAAGTAGCCATCGCCTCAGCGTTTACTGTGGTAATGCGATAACTAAAAAAATCCTTTTTTTAGTTATCGCATTAATAGTCCCGATGATATTTAATCACTGTCTTCCAGCAGAAGATTTGATAAATAAACGAACTTTTGACCACACATTACACAAAAATACCTCCATGACAAGATGGACTGTATCCAGAAATAAAATCGGACCGTTGAAGCGGATGAATTTCACCATTTTAGCCCTCTCCATAGCTGGATTCAAGATTTCTTATAAATAAGTTTCTTGTTTTTGAATATCGACTTTTAAAGGAATATGTCCCGTCTTTTGATAAGTAAAATCATTCCTTTTCAAAAAGGATTCGACTGCACTCACAGTGCGTTGAATCCCTGTAAGAGATTCAATAGCAGCGGCGAACTGTACGTTCTTTGGCTTGGTTTAGCTGATGTACTGGAGAGTTCTGTAAATTCAATAATAATATCTCTGAATGACTTTCTAATTCTAATTGATTTGTACCATAATTGTTAAACTTCAAACGCTGTATTCCAGATTGATTGTAAAGTTGAACAAAAAATGATACTTTTTGACGACTCAGACCAACCTACAATCCGATTTTTGACAACTTAACTTAGGAGCAACAGCTTTGAGATAAACACGATGAAAACTTTTCTGTACAAGAGCATCTGGATAGCGGTTCGCCGCCTGGTAATGTATTTCGTATTTTAGCTCCGCAATTTCGGCTTCGCTAATTTAAAGCCGTAGTAGAACTATGAGCATTGTTCTGTCGCAATAAAAGTGCTCATTTTTTAGCTATTTTAAAAGGTTAATATTTATCCCACATAAAGTGTAAAACACAAAACCGCCACAGGAAATTGCCTGAGACGGTTTTGCCATAAATAATAGCAAGGAATAATATTTGTGAATTAACTACTTAATTGTAAAGTTACCAGTACCGATTTTAAAACCTTCTGAGTATAACTCAACAGTGTATGCACCCGCTTGATACGGAGTTCCACGGGAGTAAAGCATCTCTACGTTTTGATCGTTGTTTGTAAAAGCAACACTTCCTTTGGTTGTGTATGCCATTTCTTTTCCACCAAAATCAAACACGCTCGAACCTGTGGCAGAATCTGTGATTACAGCACCATTTGCGTCCATAATACGAACCATGATGTCCTTATTATCTTGTTCCGTAATCGCATTTGAAGGCAATACGAATGATAATTTTAATTTATCAACTTTCTTTGCACGATACTTTCCACCGTCTTGAACTTTTCCATTCGATTTTACGGCAAACACTTGAAGATTCATTGCTTTTAGTTGAGCACCCGTTTTCACTTTCTTACTCAATTCTTCGTTTTTCGTTGTGTAATCAGCAACAGTTTGATTCAACTTCTCTTTCTCGGTTTTCAAGCCAGTGTTCTCATCAACAAAAGTTTGTTTTTCTTGAACCAACACCTCTTTCTCTTTTGACAACGTCACTGTTTGAGCCGTCAAATTTTCATTGTCAGTCTTCAATTGAGCAATAACGTTATCCTTCTCCGTTAATAAAGCCACGTAATCAGCAATTTTAGCATCGTATTGTTTAGAATTAAAGAATTTGGCATTTTTCAATGACTTTTTGTCTTTCTCTAATTGCGTACGTGCCGCTACTAATTCATCCACTCTACCACCCAATGCGGTTATCTCTGCAATCTTTGAATCTAATTGAACTGCAACTGAATCCAAACGTGATTTTGTCGTTGCTAATTGCTCAACCTTCTGATTGATTACTTGCTCTTGGTTGGTGTTAGATTTCTTAGAATCGTACAATAAATATCCTAAAAATCCGATAAATAACATAGTTACAGCTAATGCTGCCTTCAGTATGCCATTTCCATTGTTGTTGTTACTTTGAGTCGTCTCCATTTCTGTTTGTTTTGGGTTTGAAAGATTACTAACTAATTCAAGTAAATTTTCTTTTCAAATTTTATTTAATGTTTCAAGTTTTAAATTCTGACATAAAATTAACTTGAAGAATACACATTTCATATAGCTTCACACATAAAGGAATTATTAAAGGATAATTTTAATAATACAATTATCTGAATATCAATTACTTATAAAAATATCATACTTTTTTATCACCCTATCATGTGATTAAAAAACACCAAGTTATGATAAAAAATATTTCAAGTTTCCAATTTTTTTTATAAGAATTTTAAGAAGTTTTAATTTTTTTAAACAAAATACTCCTACAAAGATTTAGTATATGTAACAAGTGAACTATTATTAGACAATAAAATGATAAATCTATCTTCAAATACCAACTGTAATACATTCAGCGAGTTCAATCCTGTTACGCCGCTGTCAGCGGCTTATGAGTTTGTGGAGATTTCGAGAAATGACAAATCCGATTTTACCATTTTAGAAGACTTCGCTCAATCAAGAAATTGGAGTTTTGACTTTAATAAGATAAAGCGTTTTCTTCAAGACCGCAACAATACAATTGTAGTTACTTGCGAAAAGGAAAAAATTGAATGGGTAAGCAAAGGTTTTACTCGTATGACAGGATATGCTTCAAATGAAGCAATCGGACAATTTCCAAGGTTTCTTCAAGGTTCAGAAACGGCAGTGGAAGCTAAAAAAGCAATTAGGAGCAAAATAAATGTTGCAGAAAAATATTCTGGAAAGATTGTCAATTATAGAAAAAATGGAGAAATTTATCTTTGTAAAGTAGATATTTTACCCGTTTACGACAAATCAGATAGTTTAGTAAATTTCATTGCTTTTGAACACGAAGTTGAAATTCAGTTAAATTGAAACACTAACCGTTTTCTATAAAATATTGTGTAGAACCACCTTTTGTAAAACTGAAAAGGTATATCACACGAAATTCTCGTAATTTCGTGTGTTTTTTATTTATGATTTTTCAGATAATTTATATTTAGTAACTATTTATCATAAATTCAAACTGCCTTTCAAGCAATTATTCAAGGTGTTGCAAGAAATTGTAACACCTTATTTTATGTAAAACCTCATGAAGATATCCATAACCTTAATAACCCTAAATTCACAAAAGACTCTTAAACCTGTCTTAGAGGCTGTTTCTTGGGCGGATGAAATCGTTTTGGTGGATTCGGGAAGTACGGATGGAACGTTGGAAATTGCTCGACAATTTAAGGCTAAAATCATTTATCGGGCTTTTGATGGGTATGGTTCACAAAAGAATTTTGCGACCGAACAAGCCTCCAATGATTGGATTTTGTCGCTGGATGATGATGAAATCTTAACGCCCGAGTTACAACAAGAAATTCAAAATTTAGACTTCCAAAATACGGATTGTCAAGGTTTTAAGATTCCTCGTTCCTTAATTTTTTTGGGAAAACTTCTTCGATTTAGCGGTGAATACAAACGCTTAACTTTAAGGCTTTTTAATCGAAAATACGGAAATTGGAACGCTGAATACGTCCACGAAAGTGTGGAGGTGAATGGGAATACAGCTACGTTAAAACATCAAATTCTCCACGACAGCTACCGTGATTTAACGGATTATTTCAATAAATTTAATAAATATACTTCCCTCGGTGCAAAGACATTATCAGAACGTAAAAAGACCGCTTCAACTTTCAAAATTATCTCTCGTTTTCCTGCAACTTTTCTGAAAATATATCTTCTAAAAGGTTCTTGCTTAGATGGTTACGCAGGTTTTATGTGGGCGTTGCTTACGGCAATGACTCCTGTGGTGAAGTATGCGAAATTGAGGGAATTAACAACTCCCTCGAAGTCCTAAATTCAAACCCTTCCTCCGTCAAAAACGACATCAATTTATCGAATCGTTCTGCCATTTTTTTTCCATTATTTCGGTGTAAATAAAAGGGGTATTTTGCTCCGTCTTTGGCTAAATGATAGTCCGTAAATTCCCATGGGTGAAAGTATAAATGTAGGTATCCGTCTGATTGGGCAACTTTTTTACAGAGATATAAGAAATAAAATAACGGAAAATTATGAAAAGCTATCCAAAATAAAGGCACTCGCCATTTGGGAGAAACCGATGCTGGGAAATGGATTAAGTCATTTTGCGTAAAAAACGTCCTTGAAATATGTCGATAATCATAACGCCCAGGCAAATACGTTGGATTAATAGAAGCATTGTATTTATAACCCGCTTTAATCAAATCCGTATCTGAAACAGGTGCCATTCTTGGCATTCTGAAACCTATTACTTCTTTTCCTGTTATCTCCTCCAAAATAGCCTTTGACGTATTTAAATCTTCTTTTTTATGACTTGAATGATAGTGATTATGAGAAGCAATTTCGTGCTTTTTACTTAACGCTTTTATCAATTCTGGCTTTGCGGTGGCGTAAACTCCCGTGCAGTAAAAGGTTGCTTTTGCTTGATATTTATTTAAAATTGATACAATTGTTTCCAAGCCTTTAGTGGAGGAGGCAATTTGTTCTTCCATCGTGGGCTTTCCGCCGTATTCGTAAGGCATATCAAATTCTTCTATATCGAAACTAAGGATGGCGATTTTCATGAATATTTTGTTCTTGAATGATGTACAGAGGTCGTTCTTTATTTTGGACTAAAACTTTACCGATATAAATTCCCATTACGCCCATCACAATCAGGTTTAATCCTCCGAAAAAAGCAACCGTTACCAAAAGTGAAGCCCAACCATCAATAAAAGTTCCCATGATGAAAGTATAAACAATATAGGGAATGTATAAAAGCGACAAAGAAGCAAAGAAAAAACCAATGTAAATAGCTGTGTATAAGGGCTTTACACTAAAAGAGGTGATGCCATCCAAAGCTAACCGCAACATTTTGCTAAATGTATATTTGCTCTCGCCCGCAAAACGTTTATTAGCTTTATATTTAAACGTAAACTGGTCAAAACCAATCCATTGAATCATTCCTCGCAGAAAAACATCTTGCTCCTTTGACTCTTTTAAAATATTTGCAACTTGACGGTCAATGAGTCGAAAGTCTGCCTGCCCAGGCTCCATTTTTAGCTCACTTACTTTGTTCAAAAACTGATAAAAACGCTTGCTGGTTTGTTTCTTAAACCATGATAATTCGTGGTCTTCCTCCCGCAAAGTATTGACCATATTCACCTTTTTTTCTTGCCAAATATCAATCAAATCCTGAATCATTTCGGGGGGATGCTGCATATCGCTATCCATCATCACAATAGCATCAGCATCAATCGAATCTATACCCGCTTTAAGGGCGACTTGCTGTCCAAAATTTCTTGAAAATGAGAGATATTTCACCGTGTCGTCTTGTTGGGAAATGCTTCTGATGATGGCAAGGGTATTGTCCTGACTGCCATCATTAACAAAACAAAATTCAAAATTATACGGTAAATCAGCCACTACTTTTTTAACGGCATTATAAAAAACCAACAGATTTTCACCTTCATTGTACGCAGCAGAAAGAATACAGATTTTTAATTTTAGTTGAGTCATAATGATAATCTGATTGCATTCATAGATAGAACGATTTAAGATTAACAATTTAGTCCAAGAACGTCTGTCAGGTTTTAAACCTCGCCGACGTTGAGCAAGTATTGAATAAATCTTAAATGTCTATATCTGTAAAAAAATTATTTATAAAATTAATGCTTATCTTTTGATATTGAACAAGCAGTAGATAGTTCACGAGGTTATTTTAGTAAATTTGTTTAATTATTTGATTTGAATGCTTAAATTTTATGAATAAAATAAGAACTTTTTTTGCCCTTCCATTTTTTACCCAACGGAAATATATTATCGGTTTGTGGTTGGTTTTAGCATTCGTAACGGGGCTGAAACAATACTTGATAGGGAGTTTTAATAATTACAAAATTTTTGCCTTTGTCTATCGTCATACGGTTCAGCAATTGCCCCTGTATGTAGAATATCCCACTCAATACTTCGATTCCAATCACTACGGACCATTTTTCTCCGTAATCATCGGACCATTCGCCGTTCTGCCCGATGGTGTTGGCATTGTGCTTTGGAATCTTTTCAACACTATTTTACTTACTCTTGGAGTATTTAAACTCCCCATCAAAGAGTCCTATAAAGTTGCCATTGCTTGGATAATCACCAACGAAATGATTACCGCCTTGTTGTCGGTTCAGTTCAATGTTGGGCTTACGGGGCTTTTGTTGTTGGGATTTATATTTTTGGAAAAACAAAAACTTTTTTATGCTTCAATTGCCATTTTGATAGGATTTTTGGTCAAATTATACGGGATTGTTTTGTTAGCATTTTTCTTTTTTATCAAGCAAAAAATTAAGTTTATTGGCGTTTTTGTCATCGTTTCGATTGCCTTTTTCTTTGCCCCGTTAGTAATAACTAATTTCGCCTTTTTGAAGACGAGTTATATTGATTGGTTTAATGCTTTAATCTATAAAAGTAGCTTCAACGAATCCGTAAGCGACATGGCAAATATTTCTTTCATGGGAATTATGAAAAAAGTTTTTGGCATTCAAATTCACGTGTTAGTAGCAGTGGCTTTTGGGGCTTTTATGTTGGGCTTAATTTTGCTTAGAAAGTCGCAATATGACTCTTTAACCTATAAATTACTATTATTTTCAGACTTGTTATTGTGCTTAGTTTTGTTCAATACCAATGTGGAATCACCCACTTTTATCATTGCTTTTGTAGGAATTGCGATATGGTTTATTTTAGTAGAAAAGAGTAATTTGAATCTTTTTTTATTCATTTTCGCCATGATTTTAACGAGCTTTTCACCCACCGATATTTTCCCAAAATTCTTACGAGAACAATATGTAAAGCCTTACGCCCTGAAAGTTTTGCCCTGTATTTTTATATGGATTAACATTACATTTAGGTTATTAACTCACAAATTCAATCAAATCACTCAAAAAGAATTTCAACATGAATAAAGAGCAAGGATGGGAAGATTATTGGAAAGATAGTCCCGCTGGATTTAACGAAATAATGTACCAATCAACAGTCTATTTTGGCAATCAGTTGGTAAAAAACTTCCCTGTATCAACCTCAGACAGTATTTTGGACTACGGCTGTGGACCTGGTTTTTTGGTAGATTACTTAGAAAAAACCAATGCACGAATCCATGGAATGGACATCTCGGATAGGTACATTAAGGTGTGTCAAGAGAAATTCATGGTACATCAAAATTTAAGTTTTTCAGTAACAAAATCCTACGATTTTGAGGAATTGAGAAGGATAATTATTGAGAAAAAGGTCAATAAAGTAATCATTTTGAGCATACTTCAATATTATCAAACGCACGAACAGGTTGAAGAATTGGTTTTATCCTTACAAAAAATTGCCAAAGAACAATCTTTCACCTGTGTTTTGGCGGATATTATTCCAGAAAATCATCAGTTCCTTGCCGACGTAATGAACCTTGTGAAGAATGCCTTGAAAGATGGGTATTCTCTGAAATTTGTAAAATTCATTTTGTTTGCCCTTTTTTCAGATTATAGGAAAGTAAAGAAAAATGGCTTCCTGACGATTGATTACTCATTTTTTGAAAATTTAGGTAATAAAAATAACATCAAAATGGAAAAGATTAATGATTTAACCATTCATAGTAGTCGTTATAATGTGTTGATGAGTTTTTAGATTTTTAATAATTATTAGATAGATAATCCTTGAAAACATATATTCGCATACTCAAATACGCTGATTCAATTGGGCAATTTGCTTTTCCGTATTTCATCCTTTCATTACTCGCCAGTTTGTTCGGAATTCTGAACTTTACACTCCTTGCACCGCTGTTAGATATCATCTTTAAAGACTTGAAACCCGCTGATTTACAGGAATATAGCGAGCAAATGTCTTTTTCGTTTAGTATTAATTATTTCAAATATACCTTCTACCATTATTTTTATCAAGTCATCACTCTTTATGGCAGATTGGGAGCTTTGAAGTTTGCCTGTGGAGCGATTGTGGTATCCGTAATTTTGGCAAATATTTTCAGATATTTATCCCAAAGAATTCTAAAAACTGTTGAGGCTCAGACGATTGCCTCTTTACGTCAGGCAGTTTTTGAGAAAACCATGAAACTCCATTTTGGCTTTTTTAACAATGAAAGAAAAGGAAATCTGATGGCACATCTCACCACAGATGTACAGGAAGTGGAAAACTCCATTGGACGAGCATTTACCGCCTCCATCAAGGAAGTTTTTACGTTGATAATGTACTTTATCACACTCTTCAATATGTCGGTGAAACTGACCTTGTTTTCATTGATTATTTTACCTCTTTCCAGTGGAATTATTGCCTTGATTAGCCGTAAACTTCGCCGTGCTGCCCGTGATGTGCAATCCCTTCAAAGTTCGATGGTGAGTACCTTGGATGAAGTTTTTGGGGGGATGAGAATCGTTAAAGGATTTAATGCCGAGAAAGTCGTTTCCGAAAAATTTAGAAAGGAAAATTACAATTATAAAGATGCAGTATTACGAATGGTTTATCGCCAAGAAATGACCTCTCCGCTCTCTGAGGCCATGGGTGTGTCGGTTGTGGCGGGTATTCTGTTGTACGGTGGGTCATTAGTAATTGCAAAAGATAGTAGTCTGACCGCTTCCAGTTTCATTGCTTTTATTATCTTGTTTTCGCAAGTGATGCGACCCGCAAAAGCCATTTCAGATGCTTTTAGTACAGTACAACGAGGCATTGCTTCCTCCGAACGTATTTTGAAATTAATTGATACCGTTCCTGCCATCCAAGATGCCGTTGATGCCGTTGATATTCAAGAATTCAACCAAGAAATTGAGTTCAGAAATGTGAGTTTTTCGTATGAAACGGGGAGAAAGATTTTGGATAATATTTCTTTCAAAATACAAAAAGGAAAAACCATTGCTTTGGTGGGCACTTCGGGCGGCGGAAAGTCTACGATTGCCGACCTTGTACCAAGATTTTATGACCCCACAGAAGGGCAAATTTTGGTGGATGGCGTGGATATAAAACACTTAAAAATTCAGTCATTAACCAAACAAATTGGCATCGTCACGCAGGAGTCGATTTTATTTAATGATACCGTTTTCAATAATATCACTTTCGGCTCACAAGCATCTGAAAATCAGGTGATTGAAGCGGCAAAAGTTGCTAACGCCCATAACTTTGTAAATCAATTATCAAACGGTTATCAAACCACCATTGGCGACCGTGGCGGACGACTTTCGGGTGGACAACGCCAACGGTTAAGCATTGCTCGTGCGGTCTTGAAAAATCCCCCAATTTTGATTTTGGATGAAGCCACTTCTGCCTTGGATACTGAGTCTGAAAAATTGGTTCAAGAAGCCCTCACACACCTGATGCAAAACCGCACAACTTTAGTAATTGCCCATAGACTAAGCACAATTCAACACGCTGATGAGATTTTGGTTATCAATAAAGGAAAAATTGTTGAGCGAGGAACGCATGAAGAATTATTGCGAAGTGAAAATGGATTTTATCGGAAATTGAATAGTATGCAGGAGTAAAATTAGTTGATAGTAAAATCAGTTGGCATTTTGCAGTCAAAAAATATAGATTTCATTACAATTTTACAGTAGGGACGAATAGCATTCGTGCACAATGTCATTTGAGAGGACGAATAGCATTCGTCCCTACAATCTTTCTCCACGAAAACGTGTCAAAATAAACAAAATTCATGTTCAAAAAAGCAATTCAAATCCTTTCAATTTCCCTATTCCTTTCCTCATGTGTAGGCGTATATATTCCACCCACAAACACACCTACTCGCATACCCCAAAGTGTACAAACCAAAGTAGCTGCTAATTTTCCAGAAGGTTTTGATGATGCTTCCAAAAGTCGTTATGAAGGAGGAAACGTCACAGTTTCTTCGGGACAATGGTATCTTGAAAATGCTATGATGGGAAGTGCCGATAATGACCAAAAAGAGGGCGTAAAAGCCATCAGAATGAAGGAAACGGCTAAATTGAGCATGGAGTTTGATATTCCATCAGGCATTCAGCAAGTGCGTTTTAAGTATGGTGTTTATCAATTAGACAAAGGAAGTAGTTTTGAATTATGGGCTTCGACCAACAGCGGAACGTCTTGGAATAAGGTCGGTTCAACAATTACTGCAACGAATAAATCACTTCAAGATGCCTCGTTTGATGTCAATCTTCAACAGTCCGCCCGCATTGAAATTCGTAAAACGGATGGGTCTGCTAATCGTTTAAATATTGACAATATTTCGCTAATCACTTATGGAACAAGTGGAGGAAATATGCCAATTCCAAATGGTTCAAACAAGCCCACTCGGGACGATAACTTAGCTTTGGGGAATCCTTCCAATGCCGTTACGAATACTTCCTACTCTGATAATTATTTGATGGTGAAAAACGCTTATACGCTTTCTTACAACAAGAATAAAGGGACAGCCAATTGGGTTTCTTGGCATTTGAGTACGGCTTGGCAAGGAGACACGCCCCGTCAAAATGATTTCAAACCTGATTCAAATTTACCCCAAAATTGGTATGGAGTCACGCCCTCTGACTACTCCCGTTCTGGTTTTGACCGTGGTCATTTATGCCCTTCCAGCGACCGAGATGCTACAATTGAGGAAAATCAAGAAACCTTTTTTATGACAAATATGACTCCCCAAGCACCAGACCATAATCAAAATATTTGGAAGAATTTGGAGGAATATGAAAGACTTTTGACGGAACACGGCAACGAAGTTTACATCATCGCAGGCACGATGGGAGAAGGCGGAATGGGAACAAATGGGTTTGCCAAAACGATTGGGAAAAAAGACAACATCACCGTACCAGCTTTTCTCTGGAAAATCATTGTGGTGTTGCCAATCGGTCAAAATGATGCCTTAAGAATCAATGAAAATACCAGAATTATTGCCGTAAATATCCCAAATGAAAATAGCGTAGGAGGGAATAGTTGGAAGAATTATCGAGTATCAGTTGATGAGTTAGAAAGGCTGACAGGGTATGATTTTTTATCGAATGTTTCGGTTGATATTCAAGAGGTTGTTGAAGGGAGAGTTGATAATTAGGGATTGGGTAATTACCCAATCCCTAAAAACTATCCAAAATACTTCGTCTTCCCAGGAATTGCCGTTGGATAATTACCGTTAGCATCGGGTTTTAAAGGCATATCGGCATCCCACGTAAAGGTTTTTGGAGCAATGCTGATGCCTGAATTAATGGCTTTATCCCAATCAATAATTTGTCCAGAATAGCTTGCCATTCTGCCCAGAATTGAAGTCATGGTTGATTTTGCTCCGTTTTCCGCATCGGCAAACTTATATTCTCCTTTGGCGATTGCGGCAAATAATTCATCGTGTTCCGTTTGGTAAGGCTGATTTTCTAATTTTTTATCGAAAGAATACAAAGGATTTCCTTTATAATCCGTGATCTTCCCTGCATCAAACATAATCTTTCCCTTCGTGCCAATCACCATTTCATCTACCTTCGCCCAAGTACCTTTTTGGTGGCGACATTGCGAGTTCAAGATTGTACCATCGGCATATTCAAATTCCACAATATGGTGGTCAAAAATCTCGCCTGTGTCTTTGCCCACACGAGTTTCCCGTCCACCCGTACCACGGGCTTTCACAGGATAACCGCCTTTTGCCCAGTTGATTACGTCAATATTGTGAATGTGTTGTTCGTTGATATGGTCGCCACAAATCCAGTTGAAATAATACCAATTTCTCATTTGATATTCCATCTCAGTTTGTCCAGCGGTTCGAGGTCTTGTCCAAACACCATCATTATTCCACCAAGCCGAAGCTGACACAACATCACCTACCATGCCATCTTGTAATCTTTTCATTAATTCCCGATAAGAAGTTTGGTAGTGTCTTTGTAAACCCACGACCACGTTCAATTTTTTATCTTTAGCAATCTTTGCCGCCGCCAACACTCGTTGTACACCTGCGGGGTCAGTAGCACAAGGTTTTTCCATGAAAATGTGCTTTCCTGCATTCACTGCCGCCTCAAAGTGCATAGGACGGAAACCAGGTGGAGTCGTCAGAATCACCACATCTGCCAATGCCATTGCCTCTAAATAACCATCAAAACCAGTAAATTTATGGTCTTCTGAAACCGCAATTTTTGGCTTTAAAAACGCTTGCTCATCGCTTGTGATTTCTTTATAACAAGAATCCAAACGGTCTTTGAAAGCATCCGCCATTGCTACTAATTTCACGTTTTGTTTTGTGCTAAGTGCTTGAACAATAGCACCCGTACCACGTCCACCACAACCAATCAGAGCAATTTTGATGGTATCGTCCGTACTATTATTAAACATCGAAGCTTCCGACAAAAACGGAGTGGCGAATAAACCTCCTGCAATGATGGAGGTACTTTTTACGAAATCTCGTCTATTTTGGTTCATAGTATTTTGTTGATTTTACTAAAGAATAAATATTTAATTTTGGAGTTAAAAACCCATTATATTCTCAAAAATAGTTAAAAATATAAGCGTTTAATACAACAATAAAGTACTAAAATTTATTAGTTATCTAAATCTTCCTAAAAAATTTTGGCACAAATTTTGGCATACCTCTAAAAAAGATACTATTTTTGTGGTTCAAAATGCAAAAATCTTCTCACATAGCTCGTTTGTTCAGCGTCTTTTTGATGTCGCTGATTATGATGTTTACTGTTTTCGGTAAAACATTTTCAGCTACCCAATTACGCCAACAAGAAGTCAAGAAAGCAAAAATGGAACAATCTCATCATTCTGAAAAGCCTGAAAGTGTTTCAATTTCGGAACTTTCTGTGATGCAAGTATCCGCCTCTGTGACGATTGACTTCACGCAAGATTTTGTATTTATCCCACAAGTAATCTCTTTTTTAAGGGCTGAAAAGAAATTTTCAATCGTTAGAAACCTTTCATTTCGACTTCCTCTTCTCGAAATTCTCTTCGAGCATTTTATCGTTACTAACGCCCCTTGATTTTTCAATTAACAGTTAAACAGTTGTCTGTGTGATACTGTCT
>JAYVRF010000138.1:0-6108 GCA_043756925.1 Arcicella sp.
GGAAACGAGTGGAGCATCATGCCGATGCCCTAATCATTCTTCATGTCGTTAGATGTGACGCAGAAAAATCATGAGTGAAATCGCAAGATTAAGATTTGACGAACTTCCCGTGTCGGAAGATATTAAAAAAGCAGTATTGGATATGGGCTTTGAAACGGCCTCTCCAATCCAATCAGAAGCCATTCCATATTTATTGGAAGGTCGTGACGTAATCGGACAAGCCCAAACGGGTACTGGTAAAACAGCCGCTTTCGGTATTCCGATGATTGAGAAAGTTATCGCTTTCGATAAGTATGTTCAAGGTTTGGTGCTTTGCCCAACTCGTGAATTAGCAGTTCAGGTTACCGAAGAAATCAAAAAATTAGCCAAGTATAAAAAAGGCGTTTGGGTTACTACGGTTTATGGTGGTGATTCAATTGACCGTCAAATTAAGTCGTTAAAATCAGGAGCAAATATCGTTGTAGGTACGCCTGGACGTGTTATTGACTTGATTGAAAGACGTGCTTTGAAATTAGAAAAAGTACAAATGGCAGTGCTTGATGAGGCTGACGAAATGCTCGATATGGGTTTCCGTGATGACATCGAAAGCATTTTGCAAGAAACCAACGAAGACCGTCAAACAGTGCTTTTCTCGGCAACGATGTCAAAGCAAATTATGGCTTTAACGTCTCGTTACCAAAATGATCCTAAATTGGTGAAAGTTGTGAAAAACGAAATCACCAATGCCAACATCGAACAATTATATTTTGATGTAAAAGGCAAGGCGAAAATGGAAGTAATGACTCGTTTGATGGATTTTTACAATGTAAAATTGGCTTTAATTTTCTGTAATCAGAAGAAAAGAGTAGATGAAGTTGTGGAAGAATTGATATTGAGAGGATACGCTGCTGAAGGTTTACACGGAGATTTACGTCAAACACAACGTACAAACGTAATGGCAAAATTCCGTTCGGGTGCAACCACTATTTTGGTTGCTACGGACGTTGCTGCTCGTGGAATTGACGTGAATGATATTGATGCCGTTTTCAATTACGATATTCCTTTGGACGAAGAATATTACGTACACCGTATTGGTCGTACAGGTCGTGCTGGTAAATCTGGAAAGGCTTATACTTTTGTGGTAGGTGCAGAACGCAATCGTCTAAGAGACATTATGAATTTTACGAAAGTAAAAATTGATAAAGGTGTAATTCCATCGTTCTCTGATGTGGTTGGTGTGAAGAAAGGAATGTTTATTGAACGAGTACAAAACGCCATCCAAGAAGATGATTTAGCACTTTTCGGAGATGTTTATGGTTCATTGACCCACGCAGGATTCTCGAACGAGCAAATTGTTGCTGCTTTAGTTAAAATGACGATGGGCGTTGCAAAAAATGAATTTGCTGATGAAAACTTAGAAGGAGATGCTCGTGGTGATCGTTACGGAAGTCGTGATAGTGGTCGCAATGACCGTTTCGGAAGTCGTGATGGTGGTCGTGGAAATGGCAGTAATGGCGACCGTTTCGGAAGTCGTGATGGTAGAGATTCAGGAAGTAGCCGTTTTGGAAGTCGTGATGGTGGAAGCCGTGATGGTGCAAGAAGTTATGGGAATAATGATTCTCGCCCTCCAGCAAGAAGTTTTGATCGTAATGATTCTCGTCCTCCACGGGTTGGTGGTGATCGTCCTCGCACGGGTGAAGACAGAGGTCCAAGAACGGATAAAGCTGGAAAGCCATACCGTCAGGATGATAACATGGTAAGAATGTTTGTAAATATTGGTTTTGATGAGAAAATCTCACCTGCCAACATCGTGGGAGCATTTGCAGGAGAATCTGGAATTCCAGGAAATACTTTAGGACAAATCAATATATTTGACAAATATACATTCGTTGATGTTCCGAAAGAATACGCAACAACTGTGTTAAATCGTATGGACGGAGCGTCAATTAAAGGGAAAAAAGTGAATGTTGAGGTGGCAAAACCAGTTTAATATTTCAAGTTGATAAAGAGAATTTGAAAGGCAAAATTTTCAAGTCTCAATGTTCAAGTAAAGAAAAGCATCAGTCGAATTTCGGCTGATGCTTTTTTTGTGTTAAGTTTTCGTTAAACTCTCAAATCTAATTGTTAAGAATCAATTTAAAAAGTCGTTACAAGTAATCATGAGTATTCAAACGATATTTTGACATTTTGTAAATGATTGATAATTAATTATTTATTTTGCTAACCTCTAAATCCTAACCCCTACTTAAATCAGTGAATTATGTAAAAAATAGAAACATTTATGTAATTATTAAATCAATAAAATAGTTCACCTTTACAATTATACATTATTAAAGAGAAGATGGAAAACTTTTCAACTTTTAAAATACAGTCGAACAAGTAAAACATGGATTATAGAGACTACTATAAAATATTAGGTATTGATAAAAAAGCCTCTCAGGATGAAATCAAGAAGGCTTATCGGGTTTTGGCGGTGAAACATCATCCCGATAAAAACCCCGAAAATAAAACGGCAGAAGAACAATTCAAACTTGCCAATGAGGCAAATGAGGTTTTGGGTAATCCTGAAAAAAGAAAGAAATATGATGAATTAGGAGAAAACTGGAAACAATACGAAAAACAAGGAAATCAACAAGGTGGAAACCCTTTCGGTGGAAATCAGGGTGGGCAATATCGTTATGAATCCAATGGGAATGACCCTTTTGGCGGGCAATCTGATTTCTCAGATTTCTTTGAACAATTCTTTTCGGGTGGAGCAAAAAGTAGCGGTGGCAGAACTCAAAACCGAAAAGGGGGAGATTATGAAACCGAAATGGAAATTACGTTGGAAGAAGCCTATCAGGGAACGAGCCGAACCATTCAAGTTGAGCATGAAAAATTAAGGATTACCACAAAACCTGGGTCATACAACGACCAACAATTACGCATAAAAAACAAAGGAGCAAATGGGAGTTCGGAAGACAATCGAGGTGATTTATTTGTAAGAATTAAAGTAAAAAATCACCTTGAATTTATCAGAAAAGGGAACGATTTGTACCATACCCAAACGGTTGATTTATACACTGCCATTTTGGGTGGGGAAATGATTGTAAACACTTTATCGGGGCAAGTGAAAATCAAAATTATCGAAGGAACTCAAAATGGCAAATCAATCCGTTTGAAAGGAAAAGGAATGCCTGTTTACGATAAAAAGGACATTTTTGGCGATTTTTACCTTGAAATTAAAGTGCAAATTCCAGAAAATTTAACGGATAAACAAAAAGAATTATTTGAACAATTAAGTAGGGAATAGGATTTAGGTGTTGGGTATTAGTGAAACAATCATTTGATTATCAGATATTTATACAAAGATAGAGCGTTGTTTAAATTTTTAGGACTCCTTAAAATAAACAGTACCATGAAAAATGAAGAAATTACCGCTTTCTCTTTACGTCATAATCCATTCATGATGAATGATTTTGAAGAGGCTTTACAAAATTCAATGCGGAGATACTCACTTCGACATTTGAATTTTATGGAAGATATTTCGCATGAACAAATCTCGGAAGCCTTGCAAAAATCCATGCAAGTTTGCCGTTTGGCGGGGGTCAATAGTGTTCAACATTTCAAGAAAATTTATGTGTATGACCCCGCAGTAAATACCATGCACATTGACTGGAGAATGACTAAAAAGGGACTAAATTTAATGGTCATGCAAACACCTTCCATAAATGAGAAAATGGCTCGTTGGCTTTGGGAATTGGCGGATTTATAG
Organism: Arcicella sp.; assembly: GCA_043756925.1. Taxonomy (GTDB): domain Bacteria; phylum Bacteroidota; class Bacteroidia; order Cytophagales; family Spirosomataceae; genus Arcicella. The sequence continues at coordinate 3,734 of JAYVRF010000138.1, forward strand.
GGATTTAGAAATCATTGACGTTCACAATTTTTATATTTTCATCAAAATCAGTGAATTACATAAACTTATTACAAAATTATGTAATACTCCATTCGATATAATACCCCAAATTTACATCGTGAAAATGATTTAGCTAAAAAGTAATGAAACCTAAGTAGTGATTAGTAAATAGTGATTGGTGATTATGGCTTTAAAAGTCTGAATATCAATTACTTACACCGTCTCTTAAATTGTATTGATTACTTAACAAGGAATTATAAAAAGATATTAGAATATTCCCTGTCCTTTTTTTACTTAAAATACAAGAAATATGAACGACTCGTCAAAGCACATTTATGAAATTAATCTTCAATGGAATGCTGAACGAAAAGGAACGTTAAGTTCGCCAGTTTTACCCACTCAAATTGAAGTGATTTTCCAAAAGGAATGAAAGACATTTGGACACCAGAACATCTGTTTATTGCATCCGTAAATAGTTGTTATATGGCAACATTTTTAGCAGTTGCCGAAAATTCACAGTTTGAATTTATTAGTTTTGATTGTAATTCAGTGGGCATTGTGGAGACAATAAACGAAACATTGGCGGTAACACAAATCACCCTCAAACCTAAAGTTGTTATCAAATCTGGTGAACACGAAGAACAACTAAAAAAAATCTTAGAAAAGAGTAATAAAGAATGTCTCATTTCTAATTCAGTGACAACAAAAATTAGTTTAGAACCGATTGTTACGGTTCAATAACAGAACTATCTACTTTTTGTCGCAAGACAAGATCAGACAACGGATGTAGCGGATTTATACCCTCAACGGAGTTATGATTTTTCTTTAATTTTTCCGCTAAATCAGTACAATCTGTGGTCTAATTTTATTCTGCGACAAATTGCAGATAACTCCGAAACAAAAAATAAAACTGATAATGTCAGAATGGGTCTTTGGAGAATGATAAAAATCTGTGAATTATGTAAATAATTTCATTAATTATGTAAACATACTTTAAAGTTAAAACCTCAATTTTGCATCACGGTTTTACCTCTAAAAATCGGATTGCAAGATGGTCAAAAAAATAAATAAAGTTTTAAATAGTGGTTAGATGTTTATAAAACGTTCTTCAATTTTGGAGAACGTTTATTGTTTTATCTAATTAATTGAACCTTAAAAAATGACAACATGAAAACGATTCTTTTCCCAACCGATTTTAGTAAGAATGCCGTCCACGCATCCCATTATGCAGGAATGTTGGCAAAACTATACGATGCCAATTTAGTATTACTGCACGTTCATCATATTCCGATGGTGCCACAAAGTAATCATTCTTTTGAAGTAAAAAAGGCCATTTCGCTTAGTAAAAAAGGAGCTATGGAAGACTTAGAGGCATTTACGGAGCAATTTATTCATGATTCAAATCTGCCTTCCGAAAGAATTACTCAACGAGTTGAATACGGATTTACCGCTGAGAAAATTATTGAAGTTGCAAGGACTTTGGAAGCGTGTATGATTGTGATGGGTACACAAGGGGCTTCAGATATGGTGGATAAATGGTTGGGGACGCACGCCCAAGAGGTAATGAAAACGGCTGAATGTCCTGTTTTCACCATTCCTGAAAAAGTACCGATTGATTATCCGCAGAAAATTCTTTACGCCGCTGATTTTAAAGAAGATGAAATCTTGGCAACCGAAAAACTTTTGTATATGGCAAAACCTTTGGGAGCAGCCTGCAAAGTAGTACATATTCACGATTATTTTGAACCAAATATTGGGCATATCGTGGAAGAAACAATTAAGGAATTGAAAGAAAGATTCAAAAATGAGGATGTAACCATTGAACAACTCCATCGGGCAGAAATTATTGAAGGATTAGAAGGCTATATTAAAACTTATAAACCCGACGTGTTGGCAATGGCAATTCATGAGAAATCGTTTTTGGATAATATTTTTGATACCAGCATCACCCGACATTTTATTCAGGAAGCAAAATTACCCATGCTAACTTTCAAGAAATAAGATGAGCGTAACCACCACTTCCATTATCAAAAATCTACTTTTACTATTTTTGATAATCATAGGCTTAATTTATGCCAAAATTTTCCTGATGCCGTTAACAATTGGGGGAATTTTAGCAACCTTATTTCTCCCTTTTTGTCATTGGTTGGAAGCCAGAAAATTGCCCAAAGGAATTGCCGTATTTGCTTGTTTTCTGTTATTATTGTTGATTATTATTTCCTTTACTTTTTTGTTGGGTTGGAAAGTTATGGCACTTACAAATGATGTCACTTTATTGAAACAAAAGGCAATTGACACTTTCACAAACACGCAGGCATACATTTTTACCCATTTAGGAATTTCTGCAAAAGAGCAATTAGAAATCTTAAAGTCAG
>JAYVRF010000139.1:0-61249 GCA_043756925.1 Arcicella sp.
TCGAGACAGTATTTATTGAGATATTTTCGTTTGTTGTTAGCATTTTATGTTGTATCATTTTGTCTGAATTTGAACTGCAATTTTCTTAAAATTCATCAATAATAAAATTACAAATTGTATGCCGAGTGAGACAATTGCTAATGTCAAGTGAATAGGCTGAATGTAGGCAGGAACGCCAAAATAAGCCATAATTATTCCACTTAAAATTTCAACTCCAACAACTAAAACCAAGATTTTCATGAACTTATAAATAATGCCTTGTTGTTGAATGTTCTTTTTGAGTTGCCAGATTAAATAAATATGTAATCCTAAAATCAGCAAAGAATAAGAACGGTGAATGTAAAATGGCAAACCCATTTGTTCAATCCAAGTCTCACGATTATATCCGAATATTGGACTGGCAATTACCTTGTCAATTGCTTCCCGTACCTGTGTTCCCAAAAGCACTTGTGAAGTTGAAACTATCAAAATAAGAACTATTATCTTATTTAAAAAAGGCTTTCGCTCAATATTCTCCGTCTTAATGACTTTTGACCATGCTCTTGCGATTGCGTATAACAAAACAAATATTACCAAAACCGCCAACATCATGTGCAAAGTAACAACCCCAGGTTTTAGAAAAGAATCTACTACATATTTACCCAATGCTCCGTTTGCTCCAATTAGAATTAGTCCTAAAAATGACAAAACAGTAATCGTTTTATCTCTTTTCCAATAAGAAATTGAAGCAATGAAGGTTGCAAATACGATAATTCCAGTTAATGCTCCTAATAAACGGTTTAAGTATTCAATCCATGTCTTAGTAACATTAAATTCGACTTCTCCGTGCAATTTTGAGGCATAAATTTGTTGATAATTTACAGGCAATTGACTTGCTTCGGTTGGCGGGATTAACATTCCGAAACATTGGGGCCAATCAGGACATCCCATCCCCGAACCTGTACTACGCACGATTCCACCCGCTAAAACTAACAGATAAATGGATATGATAGTGGCGATGCCTAATTTTCGGAATAGCATTTTTTCGATGTTTGGTTCTTGATGTTTGGTTTAGGCTAAAATTTTGACTACTCCCCTCAAAACCGAGCATCATCCATCGAACCATCAACATTGAAACAACTAATTTTTTCTTTGAATAATCAAACTTCAAATCCCTTTTAAACAAAATTGAGAATATACTAACCAGAATTTTCTTGGTTAATATATTCTCAAAGTTAGAGCCACTTATTTCTTAATGATTGTAAGATGAATTCTGAATATCTAACAATCCTTCGATTTCTTTTTCTTTTGCAATTTCCTCATTTTCCTCTGGGAAGTTTGATTCAAGCGTTGCTGAATATGGAACGTTCTGTGGGATAAAATCAGACGTTGAACCTGGCTTGCTATAATCATAGGGCCAGCGATAAACGGCTGGAATTTCACCTACCCAGTTTCCATGTCCTGGCTCAATTGGAGTTGTCCATTCCAAAGTATTTGAACTCCAAGGGTTTTGCGTTGCTCTCTTTCCTTTAAAGATTGAATACACAAAGTTAACAGCGAAGATAGCTTGTGCAACAAAGGTAATAATTGCGGCAATTGAGATAAACATATTCATATCAACAAATGCTTCCATTCTACCATTTCCAAGAGCCGTAAATGAATAATAACGTCTTGGGAAACCAGCTAAACCGATATAATGCATCGGGAAAAACACTGCATAAACACCCACAAACGTAAACCAAAAGTGAACATAACCAGCGGTTTTATTCATCATTCTACCAAACATTTTAGGAAACCAGTGATAAACTCCTGCCATCAATCCAAAGAATGATGCAGCACCCATTACCAAGTGAAAGTGGGCAACTACAAAATATGTATCGTGTAAATTGATATCAAGGGCAGAGTTACCAAGAATAATACCTGTCAAACCTCCTGAGATAAACAATGAAACTAAACCAATAGAGAACAACATTGCAGGAGTAAAGATGATATTTCCTCTCCAAAGCGTAGTGATAAAGTTAAACGCTTTAACCGCTGATGGTACTGCAATAATCAAAGTTAAGAACATAAATACTGAACCAAGAAATGGATTCATACCCGTTACGAACATATGGTGAGCCCACACGATGAAAGCAAGTAAAGTAATTCCCATCAATGAACCAATCATTGCACGATAACCGAAGATAGGTTTGCGTGCGTTAGTCGCAATAACTTCGGAAGTGATACCCAAAGCTGGTAATAATACGATATAAACTTCTGGGTGTCCTAAAAACCAGAATAAATGTTGATAAAGAATTGCTGAACCACCAATGTTTGGTAATGCTTCTCCTCCAATGTAGATTTCAGACAAATAAAATGATGTTCCAAAGCTACGGTCGAAAATCAATAACAATGCTGCCGACAATAATACTGGGAATGACAACAAACCTAAAATTGCAGTAAAGAAGAATGCCCAGATTGTCAATGGTAATTTCGTAAATGACATTCCACGTGTACGCAAGTTAATGATTGTACATATATAATTAATACCTCCCATCAATTGTGAAACGATAAACAACGCCATACTTGATAACCATAATGTCATACCTAAACCTGAACCTGGCATTGCTTGTGGTAAAGCACTTAATGGAGGGTAAATTACCCAACCACCCGATGCTGGACCAGTTTCAATGAATAAGGATGCAAACATAATCACTGATGCTACAAAGAAGAACCAATAAGAAAGCATATTGATAAATCCAGATGCCATATCTCTTGCTCCAATTTGCAAAGGAATCAAGAAATTCGAGAATGTTCCAGATAATCCTGCTGTCAATACAAAGAAAACCATGATGGTTCCGTGCATTGTTACGAGTGCCAAATAAAATTCTTTCTCTAATTTACCTTCTACAATCCATTGACCTAAAACAGGTTTTAACCACGTTAAGTCCATATTAGGAAATCCTAATTGTAAACGGAAAATTATTGACATAGCACCTCCGAAAAATGCCCAGATGATACCAGAAATCAAATACTGTTTTGCAATGGTCTTGTGGTCTTCTGAAAAGATATACTTTTGAACGAAGCCTAACTCGTGATGCTCATGCTCGTCATGTACGTGTGCGTGAGTGTCAATTGCGTGTAGTGTCTCAGTTGCCATGATTTATATTAATTTATTCTTTGTTGTATAGTTAAATTCTATCGCAATGAAGTTGCTGCTGCTGGTGTTGCACCGCTTGCTTGTGTGCTATCAGATGCCGCAGGAGCTGCTACTTCAATATACTTCTGTGCTTTTGATTTCAATTTCTCTGGTACTTTAGCTAAATAATCGGGATTTTGAGTCAAAAATGGTTTTTGTTGTTTACACCAAGCCGCATACTCTTCTGGTTCATCCACAAAAACGGTGATTGCCATACCAAAGTGTCCACGTCCGCAAACCTCTGTACAGTTCAATTTGAAATTGAATTCTGGATTACCAGTAATATAACGCATCTCGTCGGTTGACTTATTTGGAACGAACCAAAATTTAGTTGGCATACCTGGAACAGCATCCATTTTCACCCGTTGGTAAGGTAAATAAACCGAGTGCAAAACATCCTGTGCATTAATTTTCAGTAATACAGGAACCCCTTTAGGTATGTGCATTTCATTTGCGGTAAAATCATCAAAACAATGCTCATCTGTGAAATCCATTCCTAATGAATTTGTTTCATTAATTAACTTGTAGTTATGATTCCCTAATTTTTGGTCGTCGTTTCCTGAATAACGTACATACCACCCAAATTGGTGACCTGTTAATTCAACAACAACTGCATTATCGGGTGCCTGTGAAGTAATGTCTCTCCAAGTTCTCCATCCTGAAAATACTAAAACTGCCATCACCACGGCTGGAATAACTGTCCAGATTATTTCTAACTTATGATTTACTGGATAAAATGCGGCAACTCTTCCTTTTTTGTAACGGTATAAAAATGGAAAAGTAAACAACAAAGCATTCGTAATAAAGAAAGCTAAAGTAATTACGCCCATTGAAATCCAAAACATTCTGTCCGTAATCAAACCATGATCAGAAGCGGCTACTGGTAGTAAATCTGGTTTTGAATGCAAGAATGACCAAGTTGCACCAATTGAACCCAATACTAAAAACACAAGAAATCCAATAGCATTCATATTATTTGCACTATCAACTGGTGAATCGGGGTCTTGTTCCACTCCTTTGATTCCTTTTGACAGAGCCATACTCTTATTAACAATCATAATTGCCAAACCCAAGAATACTACCGATAAAAGACCTATTAAATATACCATTTTATTAGATAAATTTTAAATGTAAATCGTTTTGTAAAACTACTTGGTGAATATCGCAAGTAGTGAATTACTTACTCCTGTATAAAAAAATGTTGAATAGAAATGTTTTTAACTAATCACATTTTACAGAAAATAATTGATTGTCTTTCAACAACTAATCAAACACTAAATATCGTGGTGAAGAGCTTCTTCCAAAAATGGATGATTTTTCGCTACTAATGATGCTTTTGTCAATTGAATTGAAACTACATAAATAAATGCCGAAGCAAACATAGCAACCATTCCAAATTCTACTAAGCCATATCCTCCGTGCTTACCAACTGTTCCTGGCATTATCATTTGATAAAAATCCAAATAATGACCTACAATGATGAATACACAACAAATTTTTAAGAATATTGGTGTACGTTTTGCATCACGTGACATCAAAACTAATAAAGGAAATAAGAAATTGAATAATACGCTCAACACTTCGGTAGCCTTATAAATTTTGTCGTGTCCTTCCCAACGTTCTAAAAAATAAATTGTCTCTTCTGGGAAGTTTGCATAATAAATCAACAAGAACTGTGCAAACCATACATACGTCCAAAAGATTGAAAAAGCAAACATGAACTTCCCTAAATCGTGTAAATGATTTGAAGTTACATATTTCATGTACCCTTTATCTTGAAGAAACAATACTGTTAGAGTTAAAGTTGCCAAACCCGTCACGTGCCATGATGAGAACATATACCATCCAAACATTGTTGAGAACCAGTGTGCATCAATTGACATCACCCAATCCCAAGCCGACATTGAACTTGAAATACCCATTAAAAGGATAAAAATCGTTCCAATTTTCACCATTGAAGTGAACTTTTCAGTTCCTCCTTCCAAGTCTTCGGCAATTGATTTCTTACGCATCCAGTTCCAAAGCAATAACCATCCTGCGAAAAAGAATGCCATACGTCCTAAGAAAAACCATTTATTCAAATAACCAGATTTTCCTGCGATTATTTTATCGTAATTCTCGCTACCTTTTACCGATACTCCTTCGTGCATCCAATGGAAAAGAACATCTCCTTTAAACAAGAATACAAAAATCATGATTGAACCAGTTACAAGCAAAAACGGAGGAAATGCCTCAGCAACTCTTTTTACCACCGATGACCAACCTGCTTTTGCTAAATATTGTATGGAAACAAAGAACATTCCAATAACAGCAATACCTGTAAAAAAGACACTATTTAACCAAAGATTTGCCCAAATACGGGTTGTCCAGTTATAAGCATCGTGATGAGAACTTGCGCCACCTGATTCATGGACACCGTGTCCTACTACTGCGTTTGCGGCTTCATGTCCTGCCGTGGCACCTTGTTCTGCTACTGCGTGAGCGGCATCGTTTTCTCCACGAGATAACAAAAATATTCCGACAATAAGTGCTATTGTTCCTGCTAAAAAAGCATAAATAACTCTCTTGCGACCTTCCGCCGTGAACTCAAAATGTTCTTCGACATTAGATGGGGAAAAATGTGAATGTCCCGCCATTAGTGTAATTTGATAATTCGTTAATTTGAAAATTTGAAAATGGATTTAGTTGAAATTAATCCTCAACAAACCCTAAATATTATGTTAGAAATTAAGGCTATAACTCTAACCCTCAATCCCTAAAACTTGACCCTATCAAGGTGCTTGTTGTAATTGATGCACATAAAGAACAATCTTCCAACGATCAGACGATGACATTTGCGAACCATGAGCCCACATACGTCCCTTCCCATGTACGATTGTGTGATAAATGTGTCCATCATTTAAGTTTTTTAAAGCGTCTGATGAATAAATAGGCACTCCTTTATATTGTTTTGCAACTAATCCATCGCCTTTTCCCGCTTCACCATGACAGTGTTGGCAAAATCTTTCATACTGTAATTTTCCAGCTTCAAGGTTTGCTTCGGTTGGTTCAAAAGGATTTGTTAAAAGTTTTTCTGATGATGCCATATCTCCTGCCTTAATATTACGAGCAATTAAATCCATCTCCAACAAATCTCCATCAATTGAGTCCTTTTTAGCATCTTGTCCATAATATCCACGAGGAATGGTTCCTTTCGCAGGTACACGCATATTTATTCCATAAGGATTGATATGATTTGTGTCGCCTTCTGATTGTGAAAGTGGCTCATATCCAACGGAATGGTACATATTTGGAGCAAATTCTGTACCTTGATCATTATGTTTATCTGAACAAGAAGTTGCAATTAAAGCAACCATTCCAGATAAAATTAGATATTTTGTTTTATTAATAAACATGATATTTTTTATTAATCGTTAGCCATGCTACGGATTAAGAATTAGGGATTTTTGATTAGGGAAATCTTAAACTTGATACCTTATCTTTTCTAATTCATACCTTTTTGACTAAAATTGTTTAACATTTACTTCGATTGCACCTGAAGCCCTCAAAATGGTTTCGATTTCTCCTTCAGATTTTCTATTATTAGCCATGTTTATAGCCATAATAAATTTGTCATCGGTACTTCTCAAGTCGAACGTTCTTTGTTTTTTACCAGGCCACAAACTGTTTGATATTAAGAAAGTCGTTACCATTCCAAAAGCAGTAAATAACACCGTTCCTTCAAAAGCAATTGGAATAAAATCAGGGAGTGCAAAGTAATCTTTACCCCCAATAATCATGGGCCAATCGAAATACATGGTGTAACTCATTAAAGAAACAATACAAATCAATCCTAAACAGCCGAACATGAAAGCAGCAATTGGAATACGAGTGCGGGGATGTCCCATCGCTACGTCCAATCCGTGAATTGGGAACGGTGTATAAACTTCTTCAATTCTTATACCATTGTTTTTTACTTCCGTAACGGCAGCGACTACTTCGTCATCATCATCGTAAACTCCTACTAAATATCTTTCTGTTGAATCCATTGTTTTGTTAGCTTTGAGCCTAATTGTAAGTATTTTGTGTAATTTGTCTCAGTAAAGAATCAGTTAAAATCACTAACTCACAACCGCAACGGCGGACCGTTCACTCAATCACATATTATTTCTAATGAACTGTTTCCTTTTCTTTCTTTTCTGTTGGTTTCTTTTTAAAAGGATAATTGGTTGAAACTCCTTTCATTACTGCCTTTACCTCAAACATATTAATTACCGGCAAAAACTTAGCAAACAAGAAAAATAACGTAAAGAATAAACCAAATGAGAATATATAATCACCAATATCAAACATCGTTGGCGTAAACATTGCCCATGATGATGGAAGATAATCACGGTGTAAAGATGATACAATAATTACAAAACGCTCGAACCACATACCTACGTTTACCACTACTGACAAGATAAACGATACTAAAATACTTGTACGAATCTTTTTGAACCAGAATAATTGAGGTGATACCACATTACAGGTCATCATTATCCAATACGCCCACCAATAAGGTCCAGTGGCACGGTTAATGAAAGTATATGATTCATACTCAACGCCCGAATACCACGCAATAAAAAACTCTGTTAAATAGGCAATACCTACAATTGAACCCGTTACGGTGATGATAATATTCATCATTTCAATGTGTTCAATCGTAATATAATCTTCCAGTTTAAATACTACACGAGTAATTAACAAGAGACTTTGCACCATCGCAAATCCTGAGAAAATCGCTCCTGCCACAAAATATGGCGGGAAGATTGTGGTGTGCCATCCAGGGATAACAGACGTGGCAAAGTCCATTGATACAATGGTATGTACCGAAAGAACCAATGGCGTTGAAATACCTGCTAAAATCAATGAAACATATTCGTAACGGGCCCAAGTTTTCGCTGAACCTGTCCAACCTAAACTGAATGCACCGTACCAGAATTTTGACGCTTTTGTTTGAGCTCTGTCACGGATTGTTGCCAAATCTGGGACAAGACCCATATACCAAAATACTAATGATACAGAAAGGTAGGTCGAAATAGCAAAAACGTCCCAAACCAATGGAGAGTTAAAGTTTACCCACAACGAGCCATAAGTGTTTGGAAGGGGTAATGCCCAGTGAAATAACCATGGACGACCCATGTGAGCCAAGATAAATGAGGCAGCACAAAGTACGGCAAAGATGGTCATTGCCTCCGCAGAACGGTTAATTGATGTTCTCCATTTTTGACGGAACAACAATAATACGGCTGAGATAAGTGTACCAGCATGACCGATTCCTACCCACCATACAAAGTTGGTAATGTCCCATGCCCAACCAATGGTCTTATTTAAACCCCATACGCCAATTCCTTGCCACCATGTATAACCAAGGCAAAAAGCACCATAAGCGAATACTAAACAAGAAATACCAAAAGCGATTTTCCACTCTTTGGTAGGTTCTCCCTCAACTTGCTTACAAATATCATTTGTAACGTCGTGATAAGATTTACCGCCTGAAACAAGGGTTTCTCTTATGGGTGATACTACGTGCGACATATTTCTATTAATTTGAAAATTTTAAATTAAATCTATTTTTTTTAATTTTCAGTACTCAGTTTTCAAGTAAAAAATCTAAACTTCTAACCTTGAACATTGATTGTTGAGCATTGAAAGTTATTATTGGTATTTCAATGATTAAGAATGATTTGCTTCCTTTGTATGAGCAGGTTCAATTCCTTCTTCTTTTACCACTTTCTCATCCTTATTACGGATTTTAACTAAGTAAGAAATACTTGGTTTTACGTTAATTTCCTCAATAACGCCAAATGCACGTCCTTTTCTTTCGCTATCTAATAATTTTGAAATAACTGTTGTGCTATCATTCATATCTCCAAAAGTAATGGCATCCGTTGGACAAGATTGAGCACAAGCTACTTGGATTTCTCCATCTATTGGTCTTCTTCTTTCTTTCTTGGCTTCTAATTTTCCTGCTTGAATACGTTGAATACACATTGAACATTTTTCCATTACTCCACGTGAGCGAACAGTTACGTCTGGGTTAATCACCATACGTCCTAAATCGTTGTTGAATTGGAAATCGTATTCGTCTGTTTGATAATAACGGAACCAGTTGAAACGACGTACTTTATACGGACAGTTATTGGCACAATAACGAGTACCAATACAACGATTATAAGTCATTTGATTTAACCCTTCCGTTGAATGGGTTGTTGCTAAAACTGGGCAAACTGTCTCACAAGGAGCATTATTACAGTGTTGGCAAAGCATCGGTTGAAACACAACCTCTGGATTTTCAGAAGCATATTCTAACCCTTTTGCATCCTCAACGTCGGCATCAGAAGAATAATAACGGTCAATACGCATCCAGTGCATCTCACGACGATTGATTACTTCTTGCCGACCTACTACGGCAATGTTATTTTCAGCATTACAAGAAACCACACAAGCGGCACAACCCGTACAAGTGTTCAAGTCAATGACCATTCCCCATGCGTGATTGTTGTATTTGTGTCCGTTCCATAATGAGACTTCTTTCTCACTAATCTCTTGCTTATTTCCGTTTAATGCAGATATCTCTTTCTTGCCTTCCGATGTTAAAACGGATGGTTTAAAACGACCCGCTTCTACATTTTTCTTGTAAGCACTTAATACAGTTTCTTGAACAACTGACTCACGAGCCATTACGGTATTGTGAGTTTGTGTACGAGCAATTTTTGCTGTCTCACCAGTTGCGGTAACTTTTACATCACCTGTGTTTGAAAAAGCAATATTTCCGTTAATTACAGAAGCCATTGGATAAGCATTTACCCCAACACCATTGGCTGATTTTCCTGCTTTCGTGCGTCCGTATCCAATTGCAATCGCAACGGTATCATTTGCCTGACCTGGTTGAACAATAAATGGTAATTTTACTGACTTACCATTTACTGAAACTTCCACTTCAAGCGTATCTAATTCTATTTCTTGAGTTAAGCCTAATTTCTTGGCAGTTGCCAAAGAAACGGTTGCATAATTACCCCAACATGATTTTGATACTGGCTCTGGGCATTCTTGCAAAAATGGGTTATTAGCTTGTGAACCAGTACCCATTGTTACTTTTTCATAAATTGCCAATTCCATTTTGTCACCCGTATTTGCTTTATAGTTTTTCGTAATTGAAATAACTGCTTCGGCTAAACCTGTTTGAGGAACATTAAAAGTTGCACCTGCACCTGGTTCATATACACCATCATGCAGTGCTTTTGACCATGCTGTTGAACCGCCCAAAATTGATACCCAAGCATTTTCAAGATAAGTCGTATAATCAGCATTCATTCCAGCCCATTTCAAAAGGCTTGATTGTGTCTGACGAGTTTTGAAAATCGTTGAAATGGTTGGTTGAGAGAAAGAAAAATATCCTGTTTTTGGCTCTGCATCATTCCATGATTCCAAATAATGTGAATCAGGCGTATTATATTTACAAAGTGACCCTGTTTCGTCAGCACGGTCATTGGTTGAAATCGTTAATCCAATTTTTGATAAGGCTTCTCCCAATTCTGCTCCACGTGGATGGTTATAAACTGGATTTGCATTATAGAAAATCACCGCACCAATTTGTCCAGCCTTTACTTCGTTGATAAACATCGACATATCAGCATCAGAACCTTGACGGTAATTTGATGGCGTTCCTGAATTAATGGTTGAACCGTAAGCACCTAACATGGCATTAATCGCAACTACTACGGTCTGAACGGCTGGGTCATTTGAACCTGAAACAACTAATGATGAGCCTCTTGTTGCTACTAAATCTGCTGCAGCTTTATCCAAATGGGCAATCTTAACGGCACCAGATACAATTGAAGCACCACCTGTTTTGCTTGCAATGGCATTATAAAGAGCCGTTACAACCAAGCCTTCCTGTGACGGTTTGTAAGTTCCACGATAATCAGCGTTGGCACCAGTGTTTGACATGATTGTCTCGAACTGATAATGACGTGACATTTCTTTGTTTCCTCCTTCGGCAGAATTTACTCGACGGGTTTTTGCCCATTGTCCAGCAAACTCAGCGGGAGAAATCCATGAACCTAAGAAATCAGCACCAATTGAAACGATTGTTTTTGCTCTACTGAAATCAAAACTTGGTAAAATTCCTCCGTTGGCTTGTACTAAACCCGATACTGAATTAGCATCGTAGGTTACTAATTTTGTGGTTGGGTATTTAACAATAAATTCACTAATAACTTTCTTTGTTGTTGGCGAAAGAATAGTATTTGACACAATTCTTATTTGACCACCACGAGCAGCTATTTTGCTTAATTCCGCAATAATTCCTTTATCAACTAAGTTCCAATCAGCAGATTTACCACCAATTGTTGCTCCTTTTAGTTTTTCGTTATCATAAAGACTCAAAACAGATGCTTGCACACGTGCTGATAATGCACCTTTACTTACTGATGAGGTTTTGTTTCCTTCCAATTTAATTGGACGACCTTCACGAGTTTTTACTAATATCGAAGCATAATCACCCCCATCTACAAACGTTGAAGCGTACCAGTTGGCAATCGTTGGTTCAACATCTAATGGTTTATTTAAGTATGGAATTGCTTTTTTGATTGGGGCTTCACAAGCTGCCAATGCTACGGCTGAAACGCCGAAACCTAAAACCTTCAAGAAATCACGACGAACGGTATTTGTTCCATCAATGATTGATTCTCCTTTATCGTCCGCTGTTGGAGCGTCGCCAAATTCACGATGTGCGTGTTTGACAAACTCTGAACTGTTTGTTAATTCCTCAATCCCTCTCCAATATCGCTTTGTATTATTTTCCATATTTGTAATATGTGATTAGCTTTTTGAATTTCGTCAACCAACTTTTTTTAATGTCTTGATTCAAACTTAACGCAGGTAGCGTTTTAAACGCTACCTGCGTTTGATTTTAAATGTTTCTTAATAATGGCATTTTGAACATTCCAAACCACCAATATCTTGTACTTTCAGTGGTTCTTTGGTTTCACTATTATGTAAATCCACTAATTTATCGTAGTAGGCATTTCCTTTTGAGTTCACGTTTGTCTTTCTGTGACAATCAATACACCATCCCATTGTTAAAGATGAACGCTGTTGAACCACTTCCATTTTAGCAATTTCTCCGTGGCAATTAGTACATTCTAAACCCCCAACATTCGTGTGTTGAGCGTGATTAAAATACGCCAAATCAGGAATATTGTGTACACGAACCCATTGAATCGGCTCGTCTTTTTCAAGAGAACGATAAATTTTTTGAATTTCAGGAGACTCACGTTTAATGGCGTTATGGCAATTCATACAAATATTCGCAGAAGGAATATTTGCTCCTTTTCCTTTGTAAACACCCGTATGACAATAATTACAATTAATTTCGTATTGACCAGCGTGAAGTTTGTGTGAGAAGGCAATTGGTTGTTCAGGAGCGTATCCTTTATGAATACCGATTCCATAAGCCGAATCAATCGTTACTTTTCCGATTAATAAAGTAATCAACAAAGCCGCCCCCGTTTTGAAAGCACTATTGGTTGTTAATTTCTTAGCGTTTTCAGCAATTCTTTGTAATAATGGAATTCCTTGTGCTTCTGGCGAATCAGGTGTAATCGTTGATAATTTAGTAAGACTTGTAACAATTGACAATAAAGCAACTAATACTAAAACCATAACCGCCAACAAAGCAATCATAATATATTCCATCATTCCACCGTTTGAAGCACCAGCGGCAGGAACACCTGCGACTGCTCCAACAACACCAGCAACTGGAGCCGCAACAGCAACGGCTTGTGCATCAATATAAGCAATAACACTCGTGATTTGTGCCGCTGAATAGCCTGGATAGGCAGTCATCTGTGCCTTATTGTACTTGTTGTACAAATCAACAGCATATTTGTCACCAGAAGCGATAACAGCGGCTGGGTTCTTTACCCAAGGAATAATCCATTCAATTGATCTTCTTTGAAGAATACCTTTCAAGCCAGGACCAACTACAACTTCGTCAGTAACTGCGTGACAGGTTGAGCAGTTGTTTTTGTAAATTTGTTCACCCTCAGCAAGGTCTTGTGCGTTCACATTTGCAAACGAAGCGAAGAAACCTAAGATTGCTATTAAAGAAACATTTTTCAAGCGTTTCATGATTGTCATAATCGTTTTATTACAGAACATTTATATAAAATTACGCTAATTAAATTCAAAAATATGATAAGAGTTTTTTTAAATTTTTAACTGATGAAAAATAATATTTAGCTTTAAAATTCAATTTTTACCCTTTTTCGGGTTACAAAAGTACAATCGGAAAAATTATGAACCAATTAAATTTTTATAGATTTTGATTAAAATTTCCTTATAAATAAACTATTTAGAATTCTTCTAAATAATAAAAATAACAGTTTTTATTTTAAGCAGATTGAATTGTACAATATCAAGAAAGCAGATTAGAGGGGTGCAATTTCACAAAACTACAAAAGGAATGAATACGGATGTACAGTTTTGATGTAATGTTAGAAGGTTTTGTGTTCAGAAAATGTTTGCGGAAACTTTTGTTTTTTGATTTAAAATTTGAGCGTAAAATAAAGAGAGCTTCGTCATGAACGAAGCTCTCTTTGAAAGTACAATATTTACAAAAAAATCAGAAAGAATAAGCCAAACTCACTCTCCCGAAAAACGGAGTTCCAGGCGTGAAATGTATTTCCTCCACGGTTTCAGCTTCATTTTGCAATCTACTTTCCGTATTGAATTGCGTTTCTTTCCATCGAACGTCAAAAAGATTTTGGATTGACAAACCTACGTTGTATTTTCCTTTGGTATAATTTAACTGTAAATCATTCACAAAATATCCCTTTGCAATTACTGAGTTATCTTCATTGGCTGGTCGGTCGGCAATGTATCTGTATCGAATAGAACCACTGAAACCAGTCGGACTTTGCAATGATAATCCGCCAACGGTTGTGAAGGTTGGTGCGAGTGGCAAATAATTATTTCCTGCTTCTTTATCAACGGTCCTTGGAGTGGCAGTGTTTACGTCAATATCGGCATAAAGGGTTTTTGTTAATTGGTATCTCACCGAAACATCAATTCCGTATCTGCGAGAACGTCCGCTTGGTTCAACAACGCCTTCATCACCCACGTAAACAAATTCTTGTTCCGACCATAAATACCACAAAGAACTGTTAATCAGCAATTTATGAAACGGTTTGTAGATAAATCCCAAATCTGAACCATAAGCGGCTGGTAAGATTTCCAATCCTCCTTGTGGAACTACTGCTCTGGTATCGTTTGAGTGAAAGCCTTTTCCAGTATTCAAATAAAGCTGAAATCTTGGATTAAAAGTATAATAAAAATTCAATTTAGGCGATAAAATTGTTGCCTCTCCCGTGCCAATATTTTCGTTTGGATTCAATAATAAATCTTCGTATTTGTTGTGAAAATAGTCAAATCTAAGTCCTGCATTTACGGTAAATTTATCCGAAACTTTAATTACTTCATCGGCATAAATGGCAAGATTTTTTTCGTTTATATTTCCCAATTTCAGCGGATTGATGGTAATTGTTCTATCTTTTGTTCTTGACAATTCCGTTCCGCCAGTAATATCTTGACGATATTGAACGCCAAAAGTGGTGCTAAATTCCTTATTTCCAATGAAAGAATTGATGGCATAACTTCCATTATATCCAAACAAATTACGACTTTCCTTCTGACGGATTTGGTCGCCATTGATGGAATCTTCCTTAAAAAAAGTGAAATTTGAATACAATTCAAAATTATAATTACTGTAAAAAAGTTGGTTTTTAATGATATGATTTTGGGGCGTAATCGTTACTAATTGGGCATTAAAATTTGTTCTACTCGTTTCTCCGCCTTCGGTAGGGTCAATTGAACCGAAAAAACCTGTCAAGCCCGATTTAATAGCACGGTCGGGGATTTGTCCTGAATGATTCCATTTACTCCAAAAAGTTGAGCCTGTTAAAGTCAAATTTGTATTATTGGTAAGATGTCCGTGAAATTTACCAACTACATTTATTCGCTTGAAATTTTGTGGATTATCAAAATACGAATCACTAAAAGAATATTCCGAAGCTAAATAAGCCGATTGGTTTTTATCTTTCCCTTTCTGACCTAATAAATCAAGTCCACCGACGGCACGATAGGTATTATATTGTCCGCCTTCAACTTTTAAAAACGAGTTTTCGATGGTATTTTTTGTACGAAAATCAGCCCATCCTGCCGTTGCAAAATTGCCTTTATCAGCATTATAAGTTCCTTTTTTGAAATCTACGCCTTGAATTAATTCTGGAATTACAAAGTGCAAATCAGCATATCCTTGTCCGTGGGCGTGTGAAACCATGTTTACTGGCATTCCATCAACGGTAAGACGAATATCAGTTCCGTGGTCAATATCAAAACCACGCAAGAAAATTTGTTCGGCTTTTCCTCCACCTGCGTGTTGTCCTATGAACAAGCCAGGCACTATTCTGAGGACCTCTTGGGAATTAGTAATGGGACGTAATTTAATATCTAAGCTACTGATAAGTTGTTGGTCGTGAGGACGTTGTGAAGGAACAACAATTTCGGATAATTCTATGGATTGATAACTCATTAACATTTTTACAAACGTATTTCTGTCGTTTTGAACAATTGCCGTAAAAATTTGGGATTTGAAACCGAGATGAGAAAATTCTACTTTATAAGGTGCTGCAACTAAATTATTGAAATAAAACTGACCTAATTCATTGCTCAAAACGGCTTTGTTCAAACCTGTCAATTGTACGCTTACGCCTTGCAGAGGCAAATTTGTCTTTTCATCATAAATAGTTCCCGAAATGCTTCCTAAATGAGCAAAAGCTTGGGTTGTAATGAAAAATAAGATTAGAGGTAAAAGTTTTTTCATTGTGTTTTTCTTTTATAATTGAAACATTATTTCAAAAAAAGACGTGCCACGGTTCTGGCTTTTACCCCCGCAAACCGTAACACGCCTTTTTTGTGTGTCTTTAAACTTATAATCTTACAACGCATGGACGAATGCTATTCGTCCACACTTGCATACTACTTCTTAGCCACAACAATTGGTTCATATTCATATTGTACATTCGCTAAACTTTTATCAATTTTACCCGCATCCATCAATAGTTCTGGGTCTTTACTGCCCGTACTCATCGCTACTGAAATATATTCCTTTGCCTTTTTGAAATCGTTATTTTTGAACGCTACAACTGCCATTGCATGGTTTACATCAATGTTTTTTGGGCGTTTTTTGTATTCAATTAAACCATGTTTCAAGGCTAAATCCATTTTGCCTGCTTTGGTATAAAGTTTACAAAGTTCCAAATCAACGGCGTGTCCAGATTTTGCATCTTCATCCAACATTAAAACAACTTCTTCATATTTAGCTAAGGATTTTTCATGATTTCCTTGCAGGTCATAAATATCAGCCATTTCTTCGTGGAATGAGAATTCAGGCATAATTTTCGCCGCTTTATCCAACATTTCCAAAGCCTTGTCATATTGTTTCTTCTCTTTCAAAATTTTGGCTTGTCCGCCATATGCAAACGCATAACTTGGGCGAACCGCTAAAATATCATCGTATTGTTGTTGTGCTTTATCCAGTTCTCCCGTTGATTCATATAGATGTCCAAGGGTTTTCTTACTCCAACAAAAAGGCTCAGAACCTGGCATTCCAGCTTCTACAGCTAATTTCATCGCACTAATTGAACCTTTAAAATCTCCATAAATTTCACGTAGATAAGATGCTCTTGAGTATGATTCCAAGGATGGTTTCAAGGCTTGCATTTTATCTGACATCGCAATGGCTTGTTTGTAGTCACCTAATTCTACGTTAGCATCTACCAACACACCATATACGTAAGCATTACTTGGATTGATTTTGAGAGCCGCTTCTGCCAAATCACGGGCTTCTGAAAACTGGTGTTGAGACATTTTTACGGACGATTTATAAGTTGTTGCTTCAAAATTATTGGGATTCAAATACAAAACTCCGTCTAAGATTTTTAATACCGCAGGATAATAATAAGGATGTTCACCTGTAATTCTGGCTTCGGCTAAATAAATGGTTGCAATCTGCAAACGAACCTTAACGTCGTTTGGGTCTTTGGCAAGTTTTTTCTTTAATTCATCAACTTTTTCTCTTGTTTTTTGCCATTCTTGGGCTTTAGCTAAATCGCCAGTACGTTCAAAAAGAGCAGGGATTTCTAAGTTTGATGAACCGTTTTGAGCAGTTGAATTTTCTGATTTTTGTGTTTTAGTACAGCTAAATTGAGCCACTAAAATCATCAAAATAAAAAGGTGTTTAATAGTTTGTTGTTGAAATGTAATGAATGCTTTCATGACGAATGATGGTTTAAATAATGTTGTATGTAATTGCCTTTCAATTGATTAATATACGAGAGAAAGAAGTTCTTGGATTTGAAGGGAAGAAAAAAAACGATGCTTAATATTCGTTTTTCGATGTTCAGAAAACAAACATCGAAAAACGAATACCAAACATCGAAAACTTAGTTACGAATAATCTTCACCGTACTACGTTCAGTTGGAGAAACCGTTCTTAAAAAATAAGTACCTACTTCTTTACCCAATTTGAAAGTTGCTTTTTGAGTATTACCCGCTTCGTCAATTGATTGATGACCAATGATTTGACCTCTTGTATTGACTAAATCCATTTCAAGATTTTCGCCTTTTGCTCCACTAATTTCAACCGTAACATCATCACCACTTACTGGATTTCCCAATACGTTTACTGATAATTTACCAGTTTCTGGTTCAGATGAAACACGCTCAGCCTTGTTGGTTGAATTTTGTTTTGCACCAGCAAATTCTCTTCCACGGAAACCTCTCCAAGGCGTTTGCTCGTAAGGGAACATTGCCTTTAAAGTTGTATCGTTTTTCGTAACACCCGCATTGAATCCTAATGTACTCATTAATCTTGGCGTAACTGGGCTTGCCGTTGTACCTGGAGTAAAATCGTCATACCATAGACCAATAGCGGCTAAAACAACACCACCAACTGCTTGCAATTCAATGGTTGTAACATCATCTTCTAAACGACGACCATTTGGGAAACCATCCATATTTGGAATCATTTGTAAAGCTGTTGAACCATTAAAACGTCCGTCAGTTAATCCTAAAACTGCTGCATAAACCAATCCTAACGAATTGAAATCTGCACTATTTCTTGGCGTTGCTGGAACTGCCATGTTCAAACGCAACAAGTCACCCAGAGTTGGCAGAAAGTTGTTAATGAATGGTTTACCTGCTGCCAATGGGTTTCCACCTTTTCCCGTTGCCAATTGATATGGAGGTAAGTTTGGAACACCTGTATAGAAAATTGGCAAAATATCAACTGCACGTGGGCTGGTTGGGTTTGGTAATAAAATTTTTCCGAAAGCTGCCTCAGAAAGAGCAGTTCCATTCAATGCTGCTGTTCCTTTCAAGTTAAATAAACCAGCTTTTCCATTACGGAAATCGAACGCACCCAATGATTTAGACTGAATTCTTAAAGCCGATAAACCTGGAACTGCTCCTCCAAATTGTGAATCATCCATATATAAAGCCAATTCTGGATTCACAAAGTATGAAGCAAATTGCAAATCCTCGCTCGGATCCACTGCATTCCACTTATCTTTCAAACCAATTGGGATAATAGCCTCGTTAGTTAAAGGCATTCCCAAACGTGAAACTTGTACATAATTACCATCCATTCCAACATCTCCCTTTCTAAAAAAAGTTCTGATTTTCTGACGACTTGCCGAAGCATAAACCCCTATTACATAGTCAGCATCAAGAATATTACTGGCCATTGCCACGGTCTTGCGGTTTTTCTGTAAAGTAGAGACTGGAACTTCAATCACGATTGAATGACAGTTAAACTTAGCAACTGCATCTCTTCCACTGCTTGGGCGAACATTTCCTACATCGAAAATACCTCCCAAATCAACAAAGAAAGGATCATCAACTGGTCCACAGAAGATTTTTTCACCCGTTGAAGCCGTCATAATTGACTTTTTCGCTAATTCATCATAAGAGGCAGCACCCAAACCAACCGTTTTATTTTCGATTGAACGGGGTCCAATATTTGGAGGAGGTACCGTTCCGTTTGAAATAATTGTAGTGAAATTTTTTCCGCCATCCATGCTACGCTCGCAATTATAAGTTGTCTTCAAGTTTTCTTTTCCTAATCTAATCAAAAAGAAAGTTGAAGGATCTTCGTTCGTTTTCATAAATGTGAAACGATAAACGATGTCCGCACCAGGCGTTCCAGCGTTATTGTCCACGTGAACTTCGTAACGAACTCGCTCACCGAAAGAATACCAGTTTGGACCTCCCGCAGGATGCTCAAAAGGAATATAATTGGCAATTAAAACAATGTTCTCTGGATTTGTTGGACTCTTGAAAGCATACACGTCGGTATTATCTGCCAAAGGGTCATTTGAAATCAAAGGGGCTTCTCGATGTGAGGATGCCAAGGTTTGCGACGGGAACTGGCAAATTAAAGCCAGCAATCCTATCATATATATTAGTTTTTTCATTAGTATCTTTTTAATTTGAGAATTTGATGATTTGATGATTTGAGCAATGCTTAAAATGGCAAATACAAATTCATAAGATGATATTTATTTTATAATGGAGAATTTTCAAGTTCTCAAATTAAAAACGTGCTTTCTCTGGAAAGTCAAATCCTCTCCAAGGCGTTGCCTCATAAGGGAATCCAGCTCTGAATTGCGTATCGTTTTTCGTTGGACCAGAAGTAAATCCTAAAACACTCAATAATTTTGGTGTAACTGGACTTGCCGTTGTTCCTGGAATGAAATCGTCATACCACAAACCGATAGCCGCCAAAACTACGCCTGAAACAGCTTGTAATTCAATCGTTGTAACATCATCTTCTAAACGTCTTCCGTTAGGGAAACCGTCCATATTTGGAATGAATTGGATGTCTTTCGTTCCGTTATACATTGGGTCCGTTAATCCTAAAACTGCTGCATTTATTAATCCCAAGTGACTGAATTTAGGGTCATTACGAGGCGTTACTGGCACAGCCATATTCAAACGCAACATATCACCTAAAGTAGGTAAGAAGTTATTAATGAATGGCTTACCTGCTGCTAATGGATTTCCTGCTTTGCCCGAAGCTAATTGGTACGGAGCTAAATTTGGAACACCTGTATAGAAAATAGGAAGAATATCAACCGCTCTTGGGCTTTTCATATCTGGTAATAAGATTGCACCGAAAGCTGCATCAGATAAAGCAGTGCCATTCAAGGCAGCATTACCTCTTAAACCTGCTAAACCAGGCTTTCCATTACGGAAATCAAAAGAACCCAAAGATTTTTGCTGAATACGTAGGGCGTTCAATGAAGGAACAGCTCCACCAAATTGTGAATCATCCATGTACAAAGCCAATTCTGGATTTGTAAAATATTTAGCAAACTCTAAATCATCACCATCATAGGGCGTTGTGGCATTCCAACGATCTTTCATTCCGATTGGAATGATTGCTTCGTTAACCAAAGGCATCCCTAAGCGTGATACTTGCACATAGTCACCATCCATACCTGCGTCACCGTCCTTGAACAAAGTCTGAATTCTTTGGCGACTTGCCGAAGCCCAAACGCCAATCACAAAATCACCATCAAGGATGTTGGTTGCTTGAGACACCATTTTGCCGTCTTTCTGTAATAAATTAATTGGCACTTTAATCGCAATCGTATGAACGTTAAAACGATTCAAAGCATCAATTGTAGGATTGACGTTATTACCTTCTGGACGGAAGTTACCAACATCAAAAGCACCCGCTAAATCCACAAAGAAAGGATCATCAACAGGACCGCAAAATACTTTCTCTCCCGCTGCCGTAGTCATAATTGACTGTGAAGCCAAAGCCTCATAGGCGGTTCCTAAACCAACTGTTTTGTCTTCAATTGAACGTGGACCAATGTTATTTGGAGGCACAGTTCCATTCATGATAATTGTTCTAAATGTTCTGCCACCGTCCATACTCTTCTCGCAAACATACGTTGTCTTTATGTTTTGCTTACCCAAACGAATATTAAAGAAAGTCGAAGGATCTTCGTTGGTTGACATAAACGTAAAACGATACGTGATGTCGTCATCAGGCGTATTTGCCTTGTTTTTTACGTGAATTTCATAACGAACTCTGCTGCCAAAAGTATAGTAATTTGGCCCTCCTTCTGGCGATTCAAACGGAATGTAGTTAGCAATAATCGTAATGGTATTTGGGTCATCAGGGCTTCTAAAAGCGTACACATCGGTGTTGTCAGCCAATGGGTCATTCGAAATCAACGGAGCTTCTCTGTGACTGGAAGCATAGCCAAAATTGACTACTGACAGAGAAACGAAGAAGGTAAGGCATTGGAGCCATCTTCTCAACGGTAAACCATTTCTGTTCATAAAGTTAAATTTATTAGTTTGAAAAAAAAGTGAAAAAATATACTGAGATTAATAATCTTTTCAATGAAACAATATAGACTAATCAGATTATTTATATCATCTGATTAATATACGCTTTCAATGATTGTTTGGATTTACAATTAAATTTTTTTTGATAAAAAATAGAGAATTAGCGGGTGTAACAAAGGTGTTGAGAGTTAATAAATCAAGAGGTCTTTCACTAACCCCTAATACATTTCACTTTCTGACGTGTGCAAAATAGCATATGAGAAAAAATCAGTGATTCACGGGTTTAGAAATAATAACGTTTACAAATTATCAAAAAGATAATCAATCAAAATTAAATGGTTTGTGATCTAAATAATTTAAGAATTGGTTATAAATAACCCGCAACTCATTACTGAAATATTACTTTACAAAATTGATAAATACTAACAAAATTATTATTACATCATTTTTATTAAAAGTTATACAATTCCCACATTATCAAGATATTACGAAAACCATACAAAACAAAAAACGTTCTCTGCAACCAGAGAACGTTTCCGAAATACCTAACCACTAATTTACCTTTTACTGTTTTATAGGAATAAAAGAGCCTTGAAACTCTTCTTCGCAATGTCAATTTTTTTGTAATTATTACCCTACAAAGGTAGAATCGCTTGACTTGACAATTATTACAGAATTTTTAGAAAATTTTATATCATTCACACTTTTTGAGATTTAAAGGCATAAAAAAAGAGGTCGTCAAACCTCTTTAATGTTGAATCTGTTTGTGAACAACTTAATTCAACAAATCTTAAATCTTATGGCTGATAGTGCGGTGATTCACATTCCTTCCAATATTCAACAATTTTTTTAATAATTTCTTTTAAATGCTCAATTCGATTGGGCTTTATAAAAAACCCTTGTACAGATTTGGAATAAGCATCAATCACGTGTTCTTGATTGGCAGATGTGGTGAAAAATAGATAGGGAATACATTTTAATCTTAAATTTTCGTTTTTCTGAATTTCTTCTTTCAACGCCAACCCACTCAGAAATGGCATATTGATGTCAGAAATAATGATGAAAGGTTCAATCTCTTCGTTGATTAAATGATTAAGTGCCAACTGACCGTCTTCGAAGAAAATAATTTTATTCTCGTAATTCAACTCAACAAACACATCTTTCATAAATAATCTATCGTCTTCATCGTCTTCAATTACGATAATCGGTCCTCTCTTGTTCATTAGTGATTTTTTTAAAATTGAAACATTAAATTCAAAAAGCTCAAAAGCAAATCGTTATGTTTACTTTCTGAGTGGATAATTATAGGCAAAGCCGATAATTAATAACAAAATTACGAACAATATTTACTATTCCACCCTGACTAAATCAATTTCTATCATCAAACGTATCGACTCTGTTAAAGTTACAATAGTTATTTGATTATGCAGTAATTTTCAAAATTTAAAACCTTTTTTTTACGATTTTTAAGCCCCTTTTAAATGAATTTTGCCACTAATACAAAAGTTTTTACCTTTAACAAAAAAGGTAAAAACACTGCAAATTTGTTGATTTCAAGAGTATTGCAAATTACAATTACAGGGCTAAAAATATTTGAATTTATATTAATGATTAGTGTACACTGTTAGTGTACGACATTTTAAAAATTTACTATTACGTAAGATATTTTAATAATGCTTAGTCTTAAAATTGGAGCATAAAAAAAGCCCCAAATTGGGGGCTTTTAAAAAATTAGAGGTCTCGAGCGAACTACATAAACATTTGACTATCAGGTAGTTAGCTTGTTTCTCTTATGGAAGTAACAAAATGGTAACAAAAACTGGGAATATTGCTACACTAATTTTGTTTAAACATTGTGCCTACAGTTGGGGATATTGTTGTGCCTACACGGTAATTATCAAATATTCCCGAAATCGTAGCAATTGTCGAACAGAACTCGCAATTATCTAATATTCCCGATAACGTAGCAATTCCCGAACAGAACCCGTGAGATTATCGAACAGAACTCGCAATTATCGAATATTTCCGAACTCGTGGTAATTCCCGAACACAACTCGTGAGATTATCGAACAGAACTCGCAATAATCGAATATTCCCGATAACGTAGCAATTCCAGAAATCGTAACAATTATCGAACTGAACTCGTGAAATACTCGAAATACCTTAATTTCCATCAGGTGTTTTGCTTGATGCCGTCCAATATTCGTTAAAATCGTTAAAGCCTTTGTAAATCGTGGAGTTGTCTGAAACATTCAATCCTGCATCTCTCATTTTTTGGGTTGCTTTTTGCCCTGCTGGGTCATTATCCAAGTAGCTGTAAATCGTGGTTGCTCCTGTTAATTGTGGCATAGCTTGGGATAAATTCGAGACTGAATTTAGAATAATAGCGGTGCATCGTGGCAAACGTTTGTAATGTTCAATACATGATAAAAAATCAAAGAGACCTTCAAATATTGAAACATTTTTACTGTCAGAAATTGCAAAAGTTTTGATTCCTGACTTACCTAAATTGATAGGCTTATTCATTATCTCACTTCGTAGAACATACCCACCAATATCATTTTGATAACCAACTCCAAAAAATTGCCCTTTGGCGTTTCTATAGTGAATTTCTTTGAGATAACTAAACGCCGTGTGTTGGGTAATTTTACGGCTCTCCACGTATTGGATTAGTGCAGGGTGCTGTAAGTCCTTCACGGCTGTAACTTCGTAGTTCTTAATCTCATTAATAGGGTTTTGACTTAATGAAAGAGAAAGATATTTTTCATTTTCTTTCATTAAGTCCTGACTGTCTAAATATTGGCAAGCATCTACAAAACTTATACGCTCCATTCTCATTACTAACTCAATGATGTTTCCTTTGTCGCTGTCATTGCCTAAATCATAAAATGTATTCTTGGTAGGACTTACAGAAAATGACGGCGTAGGGTCGTTTCTTAGTGGTGAATGATACATAAAATAATTACCACTTTTTGAGATTGGATTTATTCCTTTTCCACGTAAATAATTTACTATGGAAACTTGCTTTAAATCCTTTATTTGTTCGGGGGTTTTCATTTTGAAAATTGTATTAAACTAATTTTTTTCCTTTGTTCGTGCGTGTCCCTCAAAAATAAGTTTAAGTAAAAAACCTACATTTCCTACATGGTGTGGTACTTTTTCAATATTTTTAAATCTTTAAATAATCACATTTCATGTAGATAATGTAGGAAATGTAGGTTTTTTACTTAAACTTATTTTTAGTCTTCACGTGCGTTGAATTAAAATATAGGGTATTTAATCGTGGTTACAAAATACCCTTCTACTTTTCTATTAATCTGTAACTTGTTATTTTCCAATCTAATACGGAAATTTTTTATACTATTTGGGAAGTACCCAAATGCACTGCAATAGTGTTTATACTCTCCATAAAGTTCTGTCAAACCCGTTCCTCTTCCTTCGTAACATGGTTTATAGTTTTGTTCATCTAAAAACAGATATACCGTATCAGATTCATTTTTGTACTTTTCTAAGAAATTTAAAGAAGTTTTAGAATAGGTAAAACCTTTCTTTGATAGCACTCGACTAAGCCCTGATAACACCCAATTAAACACGCCTGATAACTCCTTACTAATTATCTTCTTAGGTAATTCGGGGTCTCTTTCTGCTGTAGGTATTGTTACCAAGAAAGGCACGATTAAAAACCGTCTAAAATACGCTTCATTGTGTTCTACATCCTTTGGTAATTCGTTTGCATTGAACATCAATTTTGCATAGTCTCTCATGGTAAAAGGGTCTTTGTAAAGTCGCTTTGCTCCAATAGGTTCACCACTTGCTAACTGCTTAAAAATATCGCTTTCTAAACTGCCTTTAATCTCACTTCCATAATTCAAAAGTTTGTCCTCTAAATTGGAACGGTATGTTTCATTATTTAATGAAGTAAGCGAAAAATTACTAATGTTCTCACGTCCTAACATTGCGTTTACAATCTCAAAAAATACTGATTTACCATTTGCACCTGAACCGTAAAGAAGTAAGACTTTTTCTAATTTGAGATTCTTAACGAAAACATAACCGATGTATTCCGCTAAAATATCCTGCAATTCTTTTTCTGGTAAAACCTTGTCTAAATACCTCTGAAATAGTGGTGCGGTGGCTGTGGTATCGTAGGAAAATGGTAATTGATACCTAAGAAAATCTTTATCGTGAAAGGCTCTTAATGACTGCTTTTCTGTGGTTACTTCAAACGTGCCGTTCTGCAAATTGATTAATACTTTATCCTGCGAGCTTTCTGGACTTGTGAAATAGGCACATGAAAAAAACTGATTTAATAGACTTTCTCTAAACCTAAAAAACTTTGATTCAATCATATCAACGCCCATTTTTAAAGCACATTTACCCAAAAGTATTTCTAATTTGGCTTCTGCTATTGATACCCAAAAACGCCCATTAAAAACATAAACTAATCCGTTATTCATTGCTATTTGATAGCCTAATGATTTAGCTTTCTCTAATGCATTTTCAGTAACAAGTACGATGTAATGTTTTTGCTCTAATTTCTTTTCAGTGTCTTCAATAAACTTTTGACCTGCCAATTTTCTAAAATTAACTTTGGAAACACTTTCTATTATTTTATCAAAAATTTCATCTTGACTATGTTGTTTTTCTAAGGTTGTAAAAACCTCTGAAAATCCTTGATTTTCTTGTATCATTTTTGTAATTTTGCCCTTGTAAATAAGGTTTTAAAAATTTAGTTTTTTGCCGTGCTACTACAAATAGCACGGCTTTTTTTGTCCTCAATCGTCTGAATATCAATGGTTTTGGCTCTTTGGCGAAAATATCCATTTGTTTGATAATTTCAGAGAGATGTAACGGCTTATTGCTCTTTTTAGAATGATAACAAAAAAGTCCGTGTACCATCGTAAAGACGGTACACGGACTTAGTTTTTAATAAAATCTTTGGGAAATAAGCCTTCCACTTGTGAACGTAATACTAATGTTTTACGCCCTCTTGGGTCTGGTTTAATGGTATTCAAAATGCCATCTTTGATAAACTGATAGAATTTCCCTTTACTAATTTTAAGTATCTCACAAACTTCATTAGGTGTAAGATAGTCGCCTTGTGGCATTGAATTTTTAAACTTTAATCGTTTATTAATCTCCGCTAAACTTGCCAACACGTACTTCTCAAAAGCGGTATTTGGCTGTAATTGTGAAACTTCGTTCTGCATTGCCTTATTGTTTAGTTTGCTTCATTAGGCAATATTACAAAATATTTCACATTGATTCCAATATTTTCAAAAATATTTCACATTGATTCCAATATTTTAACTAAAATAAAAACCTTGCAAACATTGCAAGGTTCTAAAAATATGGAAAAGGATATTCTTCACCGTATTTATCAAATAATTTTTGAATACAGTACACGTTTGAAAATAGTTTATGTTATTGTTGTCATATTAAATGGAGTGAAATATCAGCAGTCGTTCATCTTAAATAGATATTTCAATTTGTTTAACATGATAAATAACATAAATTAAATACTAACGGGTATTTATCTGTAATCAAGTCTTGTATATTTTGGGGAAATGTTGGAAAGGATAATCGTCTTCGTATTCATCAAATAGTTTTTGAATATCTGTAATCATGTCTTTTATATTTTGAGATTCTCGAAAATATTTTAATAACTCTTTTTGTAGATAATTGTCTTTAAAATCTTGTATGGTTGGATTCCATAACCAACCGATGATAGTATCGGGCCATATTCCAGTGCAATGCTCACCAAGTTCTACAAGTTCCCCATTTCTAAGTTGATTCATGTAAGCATCAAAAAACCAAATATTAGAACTATATTTTTCTTGAATAAACTTTAAATTAGGACAAAATGGTTTAAAATATTGAATGGAGATTAAGGGTTTTACTATATAGTCAGCCCTAAACGTGCCATTATTTTCACGTATAATATCATTAATTTCAGCAGTTAAACACATATCTATAAAACAAGATAAATCATTCAATTTATTGTGATACAGCCCTGCCAAGTCATTAATGCTATAATCATTATCAATACGATAATCATTTTCCTTGGAAAATGCTTTTACCAAATAGATTATTAATGCCGAATCTCTTTCCTTCTCTTCTGCAAATGTTGAAGAATCAAGGTTCATATCAACATTAAATTTCATCATGCGGGTTGGAAGTGGTTTTATTCTACTTCTAAATCTTGTGTTTTTGCCTTGATAGGTAACTTGAACATATACGGGTACAACCTTTTCTCCATCGTTATCAATCTCATTTATAGTTTCGTTAAAATAATGCTTTACGGTAATTTTCTTTTCCGTCTTATGCTTCTGATATGTCCGTTTAGTTGCTTCCATTACCATTTGATTTTATTAAGTTCCTGTTTTTTCATTTCGGGTGTAAGGTGTAAATATTTCTGGGTCGTGGTTATAAAACTGTGTTGCATTTCGTCTCTAACTACGTTTATCGGTGCTTTGCTAATCAAGATAGTTCCAAACGTATCTCTTGAATCCTTAAACCGCAACGGCTTGTTAATTTTGGCACGTTTCGCTAAAGCTTTGAGGTTTAGGTTTACTTTTGGGTTTGTCAGTCCCTTAAACAAAGCATCGTCATTATTTGGCATATATTTGATTGCTATCGTTTGGGGTTTTCCATTGAATAAAGAAAAAAGATACTTTTCTCCAAATTTATTAGTCTTATTGGCTTGGTATTCGAGTATTAAGCCTTCGTTTGTGTGGTGAAAATGCTTTGCTTTGAGTTTATATACATCGTTAAACCTTAGCCCTGTATAGCATCCAAAAAGAAACATATCACGGCATCGCTCTAACATTCTTTCGTTTGGCTCAAAAGTTAGTTCTTCCAATCGCTGCAATTCTTCTTCCGTACAAAATTGAGATTTAAAAGGAATTTTGTTTACGCTAAAATCTATATACGGGTTATCCTGTGGTAATATCAAACGGCTCTTGATAGCTTGGATAATATATTTTCTAAAATGCTTATGGTGTTTAGCTATTGTATTGATGTGGAGTTTCTTATTATTCAAAAAGAAATCAAAGGATTGTACTAAGGCAAAATTTATTTCATCAAATCGAACCTCTGGACGGAACTCTTTAAAATATTGAAATGATAATTTTCGAGTTCTCCAAGATTGTTGTTTTAGGGCTTTTTCCGCTTCGAGTTGGTCAGCATAGAATTTTGTAAATGATAAATTTTTAGGCTGTGGTGTTGGTTCGGGTGCGTATTGATATTGAAAATCTGAAAGCCTAAATTGTCCTTTTTTAATCCTAAAATTTGATTCAAAGGTTTTCAACTCCTGTATGAGTGTTTCACAATTTCTTTTGATGTGGTTATCCTTTGGCAAGTTTTTATCAACGTTCCAACCTTCGGGCGTAACGCTTATTCCTGTGCTGTGATAGGTCGCTTTACCATTGTGATACATTCTAATCTCAATAAAGGCTTTGCCATACTTATCAAGCCGTTTCCTACGATTAAACCGTAAAGAGTATTCAATAAATTTATCCATTGTTTGACTGATTTTAAATTACAGTCGCAAACGTAGGATTAAAAGGTATGAATGTATGTGTAACAAAATGTGTAACAAACCTAATGAACCAAAATGCACTCTATTGTATTCTAAGCGGGTTTTTAGAATTAATCTTTGTACCCCTAAAACAAGTAAAGCCTTGAATATCAAGGCTTTATGGTAATAATTGGAGGTCTCGAGCGGATTCGAACCGCTGTGGAAGCTTTTGCAGAGCTCTGCCTAACCTCTCGGCCACAAGACCATCATATAAAATTGAATGGGTTGCAAAAGTAATGCCGTTTTGTCTAAAATCAAAAGATTAAGAGAAGTATTTACCCGAATTTGTATTCAATTTTATTGAAAATTGTGGGTATAAAACTGATTATCAGATAATTATCCATTTATATTTTAAACAAAAAAATGTCCTGCCAACCGAAGCCAACAGGACATTTTTGTATTCGTAAAATTCTACAAATTGATGATAGTAAATTGTTTGAGCGTTATTGAACACTAACACCTAAATTCTAACCCCTATCACCCAACAGAGATTATTCAGCAACAACAACTTTCGCCGCTTTCTCTTTCTTGTCTAATTTCTTTTTCGCTTCTTCACGAGCTGAATCTTCCATTTGAGCCTTCAAGTTGGTAAGAGCATCTAAGTCTCCCAAAGTTGATTTCTCGGCATCTGCGGTTGTTGCTGATGCTTTGTTTGAATCCTTTGTGTTTTTCTTCTTCTCTTCAACTGGTGCTTCTTCTTTCGTGTCGTTATAAGTACGAACGTGCGACAATTGAATCTTGCGGTCTTCTTTGTTGAATTCAGTTACTTTGAAATCTAATTGTTCACCAATTTCTGCTGGTGTACCATCTTCTTTCGCTAATTGCTTCAATGCTGATGAACCTTCAATTCCGTAAGGTAATTCCAAAGTTGCTCCTTTGTCGTTTTTCGCAGTGATTGTACATTTGTGTACAGAACCCATTGTGAAAATTGACTCGAAAGTATCCCAAGGATTTTCCTCTAATTGTTTATGTCCAAGTGCTAAACGACGATTCTCTGCATCTAATTCCAATACAATTACGTCTAATTTATCACCTACTTTCACAAACTCAGATGGATGTTTGATTTTCTTAGTCCAAGATAAATCTGAAACGTGAACTAATCCGTCAATACCTTCTTCTAATTCAAGGAATAAACCAAAATTAGTCAAATTACGAACCGTTCCTGTGTGCTTAGAACCCAAAGCATAACGAGCCAATAAGTCTTGCTTAGTCCAAGGATCTTCGGTTAACTGCTTGATACCCAATGACATTTTGCGTTCAGAACGGTCAAGTGTCAAAACAACAGCATCAATCATATCACCCACTTTCAGGAAGTCTTGTGGATTACGCAAGTGCTGAGACCATGACATTTCTGAAACGTGAATCAACCCTTCCACGCCTTGCGTGATTTCTAAGAATGCACCGTAATCTGCTACGTTTACAATCTTTCCTTTCACTGCTGAACCAATGGCAGTTGTTTCTGCTAAAGCATCCCAAGGATGAGCCTGTAATTGCTTCATACCTAATGAAATACGTTTCTTGTTTTCGTCGAAATCCAAAACAACCACTTGGATTTTTTGATCAAGTTTAAGCATTTCTTGTGGATGATTGATTCGTCCCCACGAAATATCAGTAATGTGCAATAAACCATCAACACCACCTAAATCAATGAATACACCGAAGTTGGTCATGTTTTTGATTACACCTTCCAATACTTGTCCTTTTTCAAGGTTCGTAAGGATTGATTGACGTTGTTGTTCAAGGTCTTTCTCAATCAATACTTTGTGTGATACTACTACGTTATCGTTAGCGTGGTTAATTTTAACCACTTTAACTTCCATTTTCTTACCAACAAATATGTCGAAATCACGGATTGGTTTCACGTCAATTTGTGAACCTGGCAAGAATGCCTCGATACCATAAATATCTACGATAAGACCACCTTTTGTACGACGCTTCACAAATCCATCAATGATTGTGTCTAATTCCAACGCATCTTCAATGTTTTTCCAAGCCGTCATTACTTTGGCTAACTTACGAGAAAGAATCAATTGACCTGATTTGTCTTCTTGATTTTCTACATAAACGTCCACCACGTCACCCACTTTCAAGTCGGGCATATCTCTAAATTCTGAAGTTGGCACTAATCCGTCAGATTTGAACCCGATGTTTAAGATAACTTCACGGTCAGTAATCCCTACGACCGTACCTTTTACCACTGCTTTCTCCGTAACGATATTTAACGTTCCTTCGATTAGAGCCTCTAATTGAGCTCTTTGCTCAGAAGAGTAACCTCCTCCAAATCCTTTACTACCGACCGAATCCCAGTCGAAATCCGCTAATTGATTAGCCATATTGTTGAATAACAGTCTTTTATACATCATACGCCTCAGACAAGGGGCGAAGAATTTTGTGAATCCCTGATAATTGGGGGTGCAAAGATACAAATTTTTAGTTAATTACTTGAAAATGAGGGGATTTTTTACGTTTTTATTGCCTTCTTCACAAAATAACCCAATCCCAAAACAGACCCAGCAATTAACGCTAAAATCAAAAACTGAGAGGTATTCCCTTCACTTGGATGTTCAATCAACCTTCTGATTTCCTTTGCTTGTGTGCCAATCCATATTGAAAGGATGGTTCGGGGTAACATTCCGAGAAATCCTGCCGTAAGGAAATTACGAAGTTTTGTGCCTGAAAAGGAGAATAATACATTGGTTACGGCAAAAGGTAGAACGGGCGAAAGTCGAGCGAGGATGATAATTTTAAATTCATCTTTTTGTAAATTTTCTAATACTTGTTTTACTTTTGGTTTTTCAGAAAGTATTGCCAAAAAACGTCCTCCATCAATGAATTGAGCAGTTTTATAACCCAAAAAAGAAGCAATCCAGTACGTAATAGCTACGGGAATGAAAGCGTTCCAACCTAAGAAATATCCACTCAATAAGGCAACGAAAGTGGTTGGTGTTAAGGCAAAAGCCATGGTAAAACAGGCAAAAATATAGACAATTATCCAATTTTGAACAGTAAAATACTGGATGTCATTTTCATGCGTAATTACCCAATAACTTATGGAAGAACTTACTAACAAAGGCATTAATCCCAAGAAGAAAGTATAGAGAATAGTGAAGGTATTTTTTTTGAGAAAATTAAGCATTGTTTTGATGTTCGTGATTCGATATTTGATGTTCGTTTTTCAATATTCGAATACCAAGCATCGAAAAACGAACATCGAAACTAAAATTCATTAAATTTCAAAGGCAATAAATCTCCGATTGAATTTGTGATAAGTATTTTATTATCAGTTCCTAACATTAATAATCTAATTGGTTCTTTCTGACGATTTTCGTATTCTAACATCGCCTGACGACACGCACCACAAGGAGGAACGCCTCGGAATTCATCGCCCGAACCTGGGCGAGCAATCACGGCAATTGATTTAATTTTTCGGTCAGGGTAATTTGCTCCAATCCAAAAAATGGCTGATTGTTCAGCACATGAACCCGATGGAAAGGCAGCATTTTCTTGGTTATTGGCGGTGATTATTTGGTCATTATCCAACAAAACAGCCGCTCCAACGTGAAATTTTGAATAGGGTGCATAGGATTTATAAGTGGCTTTTCGGGCTTCGGACAATAGTTTTTGTTCAATTAGTGTAAGTTCGTTTTCGTTATCGTACTTTTCAAGGGAAATTATTAAATTAAGTTTCTGCATATCAGTTCATTAGTTTAAATTTTGTTGATTTTGAGATGGGAAATATGTAACTAATTTGTGATAATATTAGTTCAAAAATATTTAAAACGTATTATCGTTTCTTGTCCTGTAGTTTCTTATTCTCTGGTGCAGAAGCGGAGTACCGCCCAACATTGGGTTACAGTTTGCGACCACTTAAAAGATTTCTTCCTAAATGCTTGAAAATCATTCAAACTTTTCTGAACTTCTGCAATTATTTCACACATACAATTTCTCGGTTTCTGAAACCGCCCACTCCCTCATGAATACCACATTACGTTTTCCTCAAAAAACTGCTCATTTCTTATTTATTTCCTTTTTCTTTTTTGCTTCCTGTTCCAAATTCAATAACGTTTCGGTGTCGAGTATGAACTTTGAAAATGAAGTACAACTGACTCAAAATCTGGCATTTACGTTTGATAAAGACCTTGTGCGTGACGGTGATTTGAACACTTGGGAAGCTGAACCTTACCTCGAAATTTCGCCAAAAGTTGAAGGCAAATTTAAGTGGACAGCCACAAACGAACTCGTGTTTTCACCTGCCATGGGTTTTGAACCTGCTACTGAATACACTGCTACCATCAATAAATCAGTTACGGCAAAATCTGAGAAAAAATATGGACTTAATACTGAGAAAATTAAATTTCATACGCCTTATTTGAAATTAGAAAACGTAGAAAGTTTCTGGACAAAATCCCGTGAAGATGGACAAGGAGTTGTCATTTTAAAACTGATTTTTAACTATCCAGTAAATCCACAAGAAGTAGCTAAAATGCTGATTGTCAAGGATTCAGATGATAAAAAATATGAATTTTCATTAAATCAAACGGGGTCTTCTCAGAGTATTTCTTTGAAGTTGAAGGGCATCTCGGATGGTACTGGAAAATCGCTGAAAGTTACCTTAGAAAAAGGACTTTCGATGCCAAATTCAAAGCATGAAACGGAAGAAGAATTATCGTTAGAAACCTCATTACCCGATGTAAAAAACCTTGAAATTACCGACGTACAACACAACTTTGAGAATAATCAAGGTTATGTGAAAGTGATAACTAATCAAACACTCAACGTTCAAGATTTAGAGAAAATATATAAAATTGAAATCAATGGAGCTTCTGAAACCGTTGAAGAACCCGTTTACGAATATGACTCTTTGGGGAATCCAATTGTGAAAGTAGAGGTAGCAATAAAGCCAAAACCAAAAACACCAACGCTGGAAACGAAGGCAGAAATTACCGAAAATGGATTTATAATCAGAGGCGATTTTAACGAATCTGATAATTATGTTTTAACCATAAATAAAGAAGCAAAAGGCATTTTAGGTGCTTCATTATCAGATGATTATGTAAAAGATTTATACTTCGGAGCTATGCCCGCTTCGATTGGATTTGTTAATAAAAAAGCCATTTATTTATCTTCGAAAGGAAATAAAAATATTGCGATAAATATTGTCAATACACCCAAAGTAAACGTAAGAATTGCGAAAATTTATGAAAATAACATTTTACACTTTTTGAAGGAGAGACGTTACCAAAGTTATGAAGAGTATAGTGAAGAAGGCGGTAACTCTTCAACAAATTATAGCTACGATACCGATGAGGCAGGGCAATTTTCAGATGTAATTGTAAACAAAACCGTCGAGACGGCAAATTTGGCAAAAGTAAAGGGCGTTCGGGCTTTGAATTTATCGTTACCCGAACAAAATACCATCAAAGGAATCTACATCGTCTCGGTTAATTCTAACGATGAATATTACAACCAAGCCACCAAATTAGTGAGTATTTCGGACATTGGAATGATGATGAAATCGTCTGAAAATGAGGTGGTTGTGTTCACAAATTCTATCAAAACTGCCGAGCCATTGAGTGGCGTGGAAATAAGTTTGATTTCGTCTAATAATCAGACTATTCAAACTTCCGAAACGGACGGAAAAGGCATGGCAACTTTCAAGGATTTCAAGGCATCTAAATTTCAAACTGCGATGATTACCGCTCATACCGAAGACGATTTTAACTACCTTTTCTTAGATGGCTCGCAAGTGGAAACTTCTCGTTTTGATGTGGAAGGGAAACGGGATAATACCTCTGGTTTTGAGGCGTTTATCTACGGTGATAGAGATATTTATCGTCCAGGGGAAACGCTACATTTCAATACGGTTATCCGTAAAAATAACTGGGAATCGGTTGGTGAAATTCCCGTAAAAATTCGTTTACTTTTACCCAACGGCAAGGAGTTTCAGACCTTCAAGAAAACCACTAATTCTCAAGGTGCAGTTAATATGGATGTGCCGACCGACCGCTCGTCCATCACGGGTGTTTATGTAGTGGAAGTGTTGAATGGGAATGACGTTTTATTGGCTTCTCGGAATATTTCTATCGAGGAATTTATGCCCGATAGAATTAAGGTTGATGTAAAAGCGGGCAAGGAATTTTATCGGAATGGCGAGACGCTTCAAATCACGGCAACGGCTCAGAATTTGTTTGGTCCGCCAGCTTCCAATCGGAATTATCAGATGGAATTAAACCTTAACCGAAAACTATTCGAACCAAAAGATTATAAAGGTTATATATTTGATATTCAGGATAATACAAATTTTGAAATGGTTGCTCGTGAAGGTGTAACCAATGAAAATGGCTTGGCTTCGGAGTCATTTCAAATTCCTGCAACCTACGCAAATATGGGCGTTTTAGAGGCTAAAACGTACGTGACTGTTTTTGATGAAACGGGCCGTCCTGTGAATCGTTTGAGTAAATTAGACATTTTTACGCAATCGGTTTTTTACGGAATCGGGATGCCAGATACGTATATTGGAACGAATGTACCGACTCAAATTCCGTTGGTGGCTTTGAATAAAGATGGAAAACCAGTTTCAGCGAAAGGTCGAGTGGAAATTGTTCGTTTTGATTATCAGACCGTTATTGAGAAAAATACGGATAATACTTTAAAATATTCGTCCAAAAAACAGACGAAAGTTGTTTATTCTCGTACCATGAATTTTGACGGGGGTAAAGCAAATATTTCTTACGCACCGCCTATTTCGGGAGAGTACGAAATACGGGTTCACAGCGAAGGGGCAAAATCTTGGACGGCTCAAGGTTTCTATGCTTACGGCTTTGGCTCAACCGAAAATAGTTCGTTTGAGGTCAATAACGAAGGAAAAGTAGAAATGTCGTTTGACAAAGAAAAATACAAAATTGGTGAGAAGGCGACGGTACTTTTCAAGACACCTTTTGCGGGAAAATTGATCGTAACGATTGAAAGAAATCACGTTTTGGAGCATTTCGTAATTGAAACTGATAAAAAATCGGCAGAATTGAGTTTCAAAATCGGGAAAGAACATTTACCAAACGTCTATGTTTCAGCGACCTTGATTCGCCCGATGGATGGCTCGAATTTACCCCTTACTGTAGCTCATGGTTATGCCCCTGTAATGGTTGAAGCTCTTGATAATCAACTGCCTATCGAAATTGTAGCGGTTGAAAAAACTCGTTCAAAAACTAAACAACGAGTAACCATTAAGACCAAGGGAAATACAGAATTAACGATTGCCGTGGTTGACGAAGGGATTTTGCAACTCAAAAATTTCAAAACGCCCGACCCTTATGCTCATTTTTATCAAAAACAGGCTTTAGAAGTTAACAGCTACGATTTGTATCCGTTCTTATTTCCAGAATTATTCATTTCAGGAAGTTCATCGGTTGGTGGAGATGGTTACGATATGCAAAAACGAGTAAATCCGCTGAATAATGGAAGGGTAAATTTAGTGGCAATTTGGTCAGGAATTGTGAAAACGGGTACCAATGGAGAAGCAACTTTTGAGTTTGATATTCCTCAATTTTCGGGCGATTTACGCATTATGGCGGTGGCTTACAAAGATGAAGCGTTTGGTTCGGCAACCAAAAATATGAAAGTTGCTGACTCGCTCGTAATTTCTACGGCTTTGCCGAGATTTGCTTCGCCAAATGATGAAATTCAAGTGCCAGTAAATATTACCAATACTACAAAACAAACCGCCAATATAACAGCAACTATCTCATTATCAGGTGGTTTATCAGTTGTTGGGAATGCTTCGCAGACGTTAATGATTCCTGCCGAAAAAGAAGGAAGAGCCTATTTTGCCGTAAAAGCTGCCCCAAGTATTGGTAACGCAACGGTAAATGTGGTGGTAAACGGATTGAAAGAGAAATTTACCGAAAAGATAGCATTAACGATTCGTCCAACGACTTCTTTACTAAAAACTTCGGTGACTGGCGTGGTAAATGGTGGTTCGGTTGGTAATGTAAATTTGATAAATGATTACATTCCGAGTTCATTGAAAACCGAAATGACCGTGAGTAAATCACCGATGGTGCAATTTATGGACAAGTTCCAAAGTCTATTGAATTATCCTTATGGTTGCGTAGAACAGACCACTTCCACTGCTTTTCCACAATTGTATTTTTCTGAGTTTGTTAAACAGATTC
Source organism: Arcicella sp. (assembly GCA_043756925.1). GTDB lineage: Bacteria > Bacteroidota > Bacteroidia > Cytophagales > Spirosomataceae > Arcicella. The sequence goes on from JAYVRF010000139.1 coordinate 37,361, forward strand.
AGTCGGGTAAAAAGCCGTATATGAAGGCGGGAGAAAGCCAATTAAATCCTCGAACAAATGTAGAAGCTGCTATTCATAGACTTGAAACGATGCAATTGCCAAGTGGTGGATTATCGTACTGGCAAGGCGGCGACCGTGAATCTTGGTGGGGTTCTGCTTATGCCACGCATTTCTTGTTGGAAGCTCAAAAGAATGATTATCAAGTAAATAGCTCGACTTTGGGTAAATTAATTGAGTACTTGACGGTAGCTTCCAATTCTAAAATGACCGATAAAGAATACTACTTCTTAGAAACGGGAACTTATGAAACCAAAGTGATTGCGGCTCGTGAAACCATTTATAGTTTGTACGTTTTAGCGATGGCAGGCAAGCCAAATCGTTCGGTAATGAATTATTACAAATCTAATGTAGACTTACTCACCACCGACTCAAAATATCTCTTGGCGGCGGCGTATAGTTTAATTGGCGAAGTGAAAAGTTACAATGCCATTTTGCCGAAAAATTACGGTTCAGAAATTACCGAAAAGCAAACGGGCGGAAGTTTCAGTTCGCCAATTCGGAATCAGGCTTTGGTATTAAATACTTTGATTGATACCGACCCGAATAATTTACAAATTCCAACGTTGGCGAGACAATTATCGCAAAATTTGAAAGCCGAACCGTATCTAACCACCCAAGAACAAGCCTTTGCCTTTTTGGCACTGGGTAAATTAGCAAAGAAAGCCAATGCAAGTACCGTGACGGCTACCATTTCAAGTAATAATAAAATTTTAGGAAATTTTACCGCCAATGATTTACTGATTAAAAATATCGGTAATCAGTCGGTTATTCGCACGCAAGGAAAGGGCATCCTCTACTATTTTGCCCAAGCTGAAGGACTAAGTGCAACGGGAAAATACGAGCAAATTGATAATGTGTTGAAGGTTCGGAAACAATTTTATACTCGTTCAGGACAACCTTTGGGTGGAGCAAAATTTAAGCAAAATCAGTTGATTGTGGTAAAAATCACGTTGCAAAGCTCCAACGGATTGGCGGTTGAAAACGTAGTGGTGACGGATATGCTCCCCGCAGGTGTAGAAATTGAAAACCCAAGATTAACCGCCGACCGTGATTTAGTGTGGGTAAAGGACCAAACTACCCCCGAACATTTCGACATCAGAGATGACAGGATCAACTTTTTTACCAATATTTCCAACAAACCGCAAACGTTCTATTATTTAGTAAGAGCCGTTTCAAAAGGCAAATTCCAAATGGGGCCCGTGTCTGCGGATGCGATGTATCGTGGGGAGTTTCGGAGTTATAGCGGTGGTGGGGTTGCGGTGGTGGAATAGACCAAAAATTGCCTATCAGGATTATGGGAGGCAGTTTTTGGTTTTAATAGGTAAATATTAATTTGCGGTTGGGGTAGCTTGAACTTTAGGAATAAGTGTAAATTAATTACCATTGTTGATATTTATTTCAAAAAATGATACTAATAAAATCATAAATCAGATTAAGTATAGTGTTACAAAATCTAATTTATTCGTGAATAATATTTGAAATATTTAAACATACTTTTTATATTCCTACCACAAATCTAATATTTTATAAAAATTATCTCCGTATTTAAAAAAAATGAAAAACAAAAATAATAAATATATAAGTATCAGTAATATTGAGATTAATCCCAAAAATATGCCCATATGCATCATAGGTATATTTACATAACTTATAATATACATCATTAATAATACATACCCGACTACTGATACGATAAATACTATTACCATCAAAATTAATCTAATTAAAAAGGATAGAAGTTCAAAAAAATCTCTCATTTGGTTATTACGTTTTAATTATATAACTCGTGAATGAATAGGAATCAGATTAGTAAATAATTAATTATTGGATAATTATATTTGAATTTACTTAACTTCTCTACATAGATGCAATACTTTCTAAATGTTGAACGAATAGCTGTAATTGAGAACTTTGTTATTTTAAAAATCGTGAAACTATTTGTAAAGGCTTCACAACTAAAAAAATGAAATACGCCTAAGGATTATAGATTTCTCTATAATCTTAGCTACTTTTCCCCATGAATATAGTACCAGTTAACAAAAGTTTTTCCCAAGTTACGCTTTAAGAGCCAATCGTTTCTGAATTGTCTTAAATCAATAACAACAGGATGATTATAATTACCCATAGTAGCTGTAACTATAAAACAAGATCTACCAGAACTTGATTTGGGAAGTTTAGTACCATTAATCCACTCATCATAGGATGAAAAATTGTAAAAATTTCTATAGAAACTTTTACACATAAATTGAAATTTTAAAAGCCCTTGATTTTCTAATTCAATGTTAAGTAGAACTACCACAAACTCTTACTTCTACTTTTTTTGCGTCACAAATATTTTTTAATTGTTCTTTAGTTATGTTGTAAAATCCTTCTTCTGAAACTCTCCTACCTCCAAATTTACCAACTTCACTATTTGTTTCACTTGCTTTGCATGAAATCTTGTTTACATCATCACAATTAATAATTATTTGATTGTCTCTCAGAAAAATCCAGTCTTTTCCCAGCCAATCGTAATCAATTACAGGGCATCTGTACTGATGATTTTTATATGTCTCAAGTTTAAATTTAAGATTGACATGATTTGATCATCTTCATATCCACTTAATAATTGCCAATTTACACTCCAATTTTTACCCAGATAGGGTTGTTCCATATTGTATCAGTCCTGTTTTTAAACTTATCGAAAGATTGTCTAATGTATCTTTTATTGCTATTTTTTTGGTCTTGTGTCATATCTTATACTTAGTTTTCTATTTCAATTTGTTCTAATTTATTAATTTCAGATTTTACGTATTTAATGAAATTTATAATTTTAGTTTCTGAATTTGTCTTTATGATCCTTTCTAAATGAGTGCCTTCTATATACCCATCTCCTAAATCAAATATTCTAACTATTGTCTCCCCATATAAGCACCATACTTGGATTGCTTCATTTTTTAATTTTGTGATTTCCATTGCTATCATAATTTTATAATTTTGATTTTTTCGTACTCTAACATGTTTCCCCTTTTTAATAAATATCAAATTTCTCCACAAAACTATCAATATTTTTAAGTTTTTACTAAATAAATTCTGTGATTTCAGTTATTCACAGAATTTCACGCATTTTGAGATATTTTTAACCGCTAATAACTCTAAAATGTCTGCTACGTTATCACTTGACGGTGTTATATTTACTTATTTTTCCCTTATTATTAAGTGGTGCATTTATCTTAGGAAGATATTTGAAGTTCTCGTCTTTAATTGATAGTAGCCATTAATAGTAAAACTCTTTCCGTTCAAACCACAAACTCCAAATAATTCATAGGATTAATCAACTTCGTTTCGTGAATAGGATAATTATTAGTAAAAGTAATCGGAAATTTCACTTTTTTATGTTCGCTCCATTTGAATTCAAAGGCATCAAACATTCCTGACGATTCTTCGATATAGTCAATTTCTTGTTGTTGGGCGGTTCGCCAAAAGAAGGTATTTACTTGTTTTTCGTTGTAAATAAGATACTTTTTACGTTCACTGACCAAGAAGTTTTCCCACAATGCTCCTACGTCTGAACGCAAGGATAGAGGTTGATAATTTTTGATTAAGGCGTTGCGAATACCGTTGTCATAAAAATATATTTTCCTACTTTTAGCAATTTCATTTCTAACATTCCTACTCAAAGCTCTCAAACGAAATACAACGAATGATTTTTCTAATAAATCAATGTATCTGATAACGGTGGCTTGGTCAATTTTCAGTAACATTGCCAATTCTTGATACGATACTTCAGAACCAACCTGTAAAGCAAGTGCCTCCAACAAAGAAGCAATAACTTCTGATTTACGTACATCTTGATAAGCAAAAATATCTTTGTACAAATAACTGTCACAAATATTTCTAAGTATTAAAGCTTCATCGCCAACGTTTAAAATAACTTCAGGATACATTCCATAGATTAGACGATGTTCCATGAGCCGTTTTTCTTCCAAAATATTTGTATAATTTACCATTTCACTTATTGAAATTGGCAATAAATTATACTCAAATTTCCTACCCGTCAATGGTTCATTCACTTCATTCGACAGTTCCAATGCTGATGAACCCGTCACAATAACTTTCTTATCGGGGAAATTATCGACTAACAATTTCAAGGTTAAACCAATATTTTTAACTCTTTGGGCTTCGTCAATCAAAATTATTTCAGCATTACCAATGAGCGTATTTAATTGTGTGGAAGTTACATCAGTTAAATATTTTCTGATGTCGGGTTCATCGCAGTTAAGCCAAAGCGTTTTCTCAGTAAAAGAAGTTTGAAGAGCCTTCAATAAAGTAGTTTTGCCTACTTGTCGAGGTCAGTAAGCACTAAAACTTTGCCTTTTTTTACTCTTTCCGCTAAAATTAAAAATAGTTGTCTCGGTATCATATTATCATTTTATCATTAAAAAAGATTGTAATCCAAAATTATTATAATAATTTTGGATTACAATCTTTTTTAATGATATTTTTGTTATTTTTTCAACGCAAAAATGTCTCATAATTACCAGAATTCACAACTTTAAAAGTTGAGTCTGGATAAGCGTCTTGAAATGATTTTGGTAAACGGGATGATTTTTTTTCGCTCCATTTAAACTCATAAGTATCAATTTGTCCGTCTCTTTCTTCTAAATAGTCTATTTCTTGTTGTTGAGCTGTTCTCCAAAAGTATTTACCGCCGTATAATTGCTTGTATTTGAAATATTTAACTCGTTCGGCAATCAAATAATTCTCCCATAACGCCCCAATATCTGTTCTACTGGCAATGGGGAGGAAATTCCCAATGATGGCATTTCTAACACCATTATCATAAAAAAACACTTTTTTCGTTTTCTTTAATTCGTTTCGCAAGTTTCGGCTAAACGCATTCAACCTAAACACCACAAATACTTGTTCCAATAAATCAATGTATTTTTCAACGGTATTTTTATCAACGCCCAATACTTGCCCCAAATTTTGATACGAAACTTCACTACCTAACTGTAGGGCTAAGGCAACTAACAATTTATGTAATAAAGAAGATTTCTTCATGCCCTCATACATCAATAAATCTTTGTATAAATAACTGTCTGTCAGTAAGATAAGTCCTTCTCTTTCGTTGCCTACGTTATTAATTACTTCGGGATATGAACCATAAATTAGGCGATGTTCCAACATTCTTTTCTCTTCAATCATTCCTTGATTTTTAGCCAGTTCTTCAAATGAAAAAGGGTACAAATGAAATTCAAATTTACGTCCCGTAAGTGGCTCATTGATTTTATTGGCTAATTCAAAAGCCGAAGAGCCCGTGGCTATTACTTGAACATCAGGGAAATTATCGGTTGCTAATTTCAAGGTGATTCCAATATTTTCAATACGTTGAGCTTCATCAATTACCACAATCTTAGCTTTACCAATCAAAATTGCAAATTGCGTTGAAGTAATATTGGTTAATGCCAAACGCATATCAGGTTCATCACCATTAAACCACCTAATGGGAATGCCCGTTTCAGCCACAATCTTTTTGATTAAAGTTGTCTTTCCTGCTTGCCTCGGATCAAAAAGTAGAATAGCTTTTCCCTTAAATAGTTTTCTCTTATCTAATTTTCTAAATTTCTTTCCATCATTATTTTATTTTTATTTGGCAAACATATAATAGTCCGTGAGTTATTTCACTAAAAATCATAACAATTCGAGAATCAATTCACGAATTATCATTTTAAGATGAAATTGAAGCAAATTTATACAGGTAAGTACAGGTATATTCGTATCAAAAAATCAGTTAGGTTTGTGATGTTTACATAACCATATTTAATTAATTCAAATGGGAGCAATTTTTGGCGTTCTTTTTCACTTTATCGGTGGTTTTGCATCGGGTAGTTTTTATATTCCTTACAAAAAAGTAAGAGGCTGGTCGTGGGAAAGTTATTGGATTACGGGTGGAGTTTTTTCGTGGTTAATTGTGCCCCCAATTGCCGCTTATTTGACCATTCCAGATTTCGCTTCTATTATTTCAAGCACCACAGGAACTGTTTTATTTTGGACGTATTTGATGGGTTTATTGTGGGGAATTGGTGGTTTAACCTACGGTTTAGGTGTTCGATATTTAGGCGTTTCTTTGGGTAGTTCCATTATTTTGGGACTTTGTTCGGTTTTCGGCTCGTTGATTCCTTCGATTTACTATAATTTCAATCCAACCGTTGGCAAAGATACTATCCACGATTTAATGACAACTTCATGGGGACAAATGGTCTTGTTAGGTTTGGCAATTTGTGTTCTTGGCATCGTGATTTGTGGAAAAGCGGGTGGTATGAAAGACAAAGACTTGAACGGAAAAACCACTGATAATCCAGAATTTGACATCTCAAAAGGCTTGGTTTTTGCCATTATTTCGGGCGTTTTGAGTGCTTGTTTTAGCTTTGGGATTGAAGCAGGTTCGAGTATGGCAATGACGGCAAATACCGCTTGGATGACTCTAAATGCAGGTCAGGGAGAGTTTTTATTTAGAAATAACGTAATTTATGTCGTAATCCTTTGGGGTGGACTCACAACTAATTTGATTTGGTGTATGTACTTGAATTTTAAGAATAAATCGTTCTCGGATTATTCAAATGAAAAAACGCCATTATTGAAAAACTATATTTTTTCAGCCATTGCAGGTACAACTTGGTTTTTGCAATTCTTCTTTTACGGAATGGGCGAAAGTCGCTTGGGCAATGGAGCCAGTTCTTGGATTCTACACATGGCATTCATCATTCTGGTAGCAAACTCATGGGGTTTGGTTCTAAACGAATGGAAAGGCGTTTCCAAGAAAACTATGACCACGATTGTGATTGGAATTTTAGCAATTATTTTATCGGTTTTGGTGGTGGGATATGGCAATTCATTGAAAGGATAAAAGTGAGTTATTTTAGTCAGCAATAAACACAAAATTTCAATCTGAAAATTAAGGTTTTGTGTTTTACCTAATACACTTCTTGCACGACCATTTTACGAAAGAGTACCTTGATATTTTCTTTATTAAAGTACATCGCCAAAGCCAAAATCACTACCAAAGCAACACCAACGCCTGATTTTTTAGCAATGTGCAATTCTTTATTTTTTACTTAACACGCTTCAAAAACGCCTTAATTTCATGAATAAAAACCTCTCCATATTGTTGATATTTTTGTTGCCCAACGCCTGACACATTTAACATGGCATCTTGAGTAAGTGGCTTTTGTTGTGACATATCCGAGAGCGTTGCATCTGAAAATATGACAAACGGTGGTATGTTTTTATCATCCGCCAAACGCTTCCGAAGTTCACGGAGTTTCTCAAAAAGGGCATCTTTAATGACTTCTTTCTTGGTTTTTTCTTTCGGAATAACTGCCTCACGTTCCGCCTGACGTTCTTCAAAAGGTTTATACCGAACCAATTGCACTTTGCGACCTTCCTTCAAAACTGCCCACGAAGCATTATTCAATCTGTAGGCGTGTCCTTCGTCATACGCAATGTCCATCACACCCGAATTGAGCATTTGTTGCAGGTAATCCGCCCATTCATCCGTCTTCAATTCTTTGCCCGCCCCAAAAGTTTTTATTTCGTGGTAACGGTTATCAATGATCCGTTTATTATTAGAACCTCTCAAAATATCAATCACCATTGTCATTGCCACTTTTTCGTTGGTACGAGCCATCGCAGAAAGGGCTTTTTGAGCTAATAATGTAGCATCAAACCGCATAGGAGGGTTTTTGCATACATCACAATTGCCACAATCTCGGGTTACTTCTTCATTAAAATAACTCAAGAGAATCCTCCTTCGGCATATTTCAGCTTCGGCATATTGCTTCATTCTATCCAATTTTGCGTTCTGAACTTCCTTCATTTCTGCGGGTAATTCAGAGTTAGCAATCATATCTTTCCGCATCATCACATCTTGATAAGTATAAAAAAGCAACGTCTCCGCCTTCACGCCATCACGACCCGCCCGACCGATTTCTTGATAAAAACTCTCTACGTTTGATGGCATCGAATAATGAATTACCCAGCGAACATTGGATTTATCAATGCCCATTCCAAACGCAACCGTTGCCACAATTACTTGCAAATCATCCCGAATAAAAGCATCCTGAACTCTGGAACGGTCAGCGGCGGGCATTCCTGCGTGATAAAATTTTGCTTTAATACCCGCTTTCTGCAAAGCCTCCGCAACGGTTTCCGTATTTTTACGGCTTAAACAATAAATAATACCAGGTTGTCGAGGACGTTCTGAAACGAAATTCTGAATAATTTTTATCCGATTTCTACCAGGCAAAACCGACAATGAAAGGTTAGGTCTATCGAAAGAGGAAATGAACGTTTTGGCTTCGGGAATGCCCAATTGCGTAAGAATATCCTTACGAGTAACACGGTCAGCGGTGGCAGTTAGAGCAATGACTGGTACGTTCGGAAAGGCTTCCTTTAAAACGTGCAATTTAGTATATTCAGGTCTAAAATCATGCCCCCAAGTGGACACACAGTGCGATTCGTCAATGGCAAACAAACTAATATTCAGTGACTTAATCCAATCTAAATAGCCTTGTGTAAATAATTTTTCAGGAGAAATATATAATAATTTCAACTCACCATCACGCACTTGTCGTTCAATGATAGCCTGTTGGTTTCCGTCCAAAGAAGAGTTTAGATATGCCGAAGGAACTCCGTTGGCTTTAAGGGCTTGCACTTGGTCGTGCATAAGGGCAATCAGAGGCGAAATCACGAGTGTAAGTCCCTGCATAATAAGGGCAGGAATCTGAAAACATACCGATTTTCCACCGCCCGTTGGCATCAAAACCATGGCATCTTGTCCATACAAAACCCAATCAATAATATCGGCTTGAAGCGGTCTGAATTTATCGTATCCGTAGTATTGTTTAAGGACTTGTTCTTTGGTGAGCGGCATTTTTTTATGTGATTATTGAAAGGCAAAGGTACATTTTTCTATTAAAAAGAGAAAATATTTTCCTTAATGTGATTCATAGTCCGTTGATATATACTCATCATAATTATAGTTTTACAAAATGAATATAAAAGAAAAAATAGGGAATAGAATTCGGCAATTAAGACAAGAAAAACATTTCAGTCAGGAAGCATTTGCGGATTTATGCGAACTTGACCGAACCTATATTTCAAGTATTGAAAAAGGCAAACGAAATGTCTCAATTGTTAACCTCGAAAAAATTGCTAATGCCTTGAATATCAAAATTTCAACCTTATTTAACGACCTATGAAAATTAAAATACCCAATGCAGAAGTACAACATTTACTTACTGAAAAAGCGGAAAATTTTCCAAAATATACTACACAATTAATGAACCTTGCCAACAGTAATGCACAAGGAACACGCCCAAAAATTGTAGGTCAGATGAGTGATTTAATTCAAGAATTTGAGGGAAAAACCTTTGAAGAATGGGCAATTTGGTATCAAGAACGTTATCCTAATGCTATCGAAAAAGCAACAGATAAAGTTTTTGAAATGGTTGAATCTTTCAAGAAATCTATCGAGTTAATTGATAAGAAATTAATCAGTGAATGGGTCAAAGATTTAGTTTTGAACAAGACTTTTGCAGGGCTTAATTTCCAAGAAGCAATTTTGAAAAAAGTAGCTGAAATCAAAAAAACGACTTATAAGTTCAGTACAAAAGAAGAAGAAAGCAAAGGAATTGATGGATATATTGACACAATCCCAGTCAGCATAAAACCAAGTACCTATAAAACCCAAAATCACCTTTTAGAAAACATTAGTGCTAATATGATTTTTTATGACAAAAAGAAGGATGGTCTTTTGATAGAATTTAATTTTTAGAACGCTAACTCTTGTTGTTTTGATTTTTTTGCAATGGTTTTTACATAATCAAAAGACATCTCTGGAATCGCTGAGTATTTTGCTATTACTTGATTATCAATATTTTGAATATCATGAATAAAGTTTATCATCAGTTGTATTTCTTGACTTGTCATTACTGGAAACTTATAATTTTCATTAAAATGTTTAAAATCAAAATCTTCTTTGGTTGCTAATCGTTTTTGTACAAAATCAAGATGATTTTGTAGTCTTTCTTTAATTAAATTATTTAAAAGATTGATTTTTTCGGATGAAAGCGTTTCAAAAATTGTTTCTGAAAGATGTTTGTCAATTTCATAGCCTACACTATTTCTGCCCGATGCCAAAGCTGCCAATGAGGTTGTGCCTGTACCTAAAAACGGGTCAAGAACTACATCATCTTTTACTGAATACATATTGACTAAACGATAGGCTAATTCAAAAGGATAAGCCGCACTTCGCTCTCTGGAATTTTTATTATTAAGTTTTTGATTTGTTCCCGTCAATGTCCAAAGGTCTGAAAACCAAACGTTTCGCTCCTCCCAAAAAAAAGCACTTTGTTGTCTTTTTAATTTTTCGGCATCACTCTTGAAAATACGTTTTCCTCCTTTTCTAAAAATCAAAATGAACTCATGTTCAAGCGTTACGTAAGCCCCTGCGGGTAACATTCCCGAACCCATAAATTTATTGGGAGAATTAGTTGGTTTTCGCCAAATAATTTCGGGTAAATTAGTAAAACCCATCTTCACAAAATGCGAAATTATGCGAGCATGATTAGCAAAAAGGTTAAAGTTTTCACCCAAAGTACGAGTAGCATCACCAATATTTACGCAAACAAAACCACCCTTTTTTACAACTCTATTTACCTCATTCCAAACTTTATCCAATTCAAAGTGCATCAATTCAAAAGCCTCTGAACCTTTACTTTGAGCTATAAGTCCTTGAATATTAGCATCTTGTCCATTCATGATTTCATCCCACATTTCTATCATCGGATAAGGGGGCGACGTAACCACCAAATCAACCGAATTATCAGAAAGTTCTTGCATTTGTTGAGCAAGCGAAAAATGGATTTTATGAGTAGTTTGCATAGAACAAAGTTACGTTTTTTAGCGTTTTAATAATTGCTTATCTTTGTAAGAATCGAAATTTAAACCAAATGCAACAAACCATATCCACCACCCCGCCAGTACGTAAGTTTTTGGGCAAAGAATTTGAATTGACGACTTGGGAAAGCGTAAAGCCTTTTTATGAAAATTTAGTGAAACGTACAATTGCAAATGCCAATGATTTACGCAAGTTTTTTGCTGACCGTTCTGAATTGGAAAGCTACCTTTCTGAAAATTTTGCTTGGAGGTATATTAAAATGACTTGCGATACTTCCGACAAAGAAATCAAAGCTCATTTTGACCAATTTGTGGGAGAAATTCAACCGCAATTGGCTGAATACGATGATATTCTGAATCAAAAAACACTTGAAAATCCGTTTTTAGAAGAACTTAAAGACGCTGGATTTGATATTACTATTCGTGGAATGCAGAAGTCCACGGAGATTTTTAGGAATGAAAATATCCCACTTTTTACCGAAATTCAGAACCTTTCAAGTGAGTATCAGGGAATTACGGGTGGAATGACCGTTGAGTTTGATGGGCAGGTAAAAACGCTCCAACAAATGGGCGTTTTCTTGGAAAATACTGACCGTTCTTTGCGTGAATCTGTTTATCATACCGTCCAAGAAAGACGATATGCTGACCACGAAAAAATGGATGAAATTTTCAATAAACTGACCAAAATACGCCATCAAGTGGCTGTAAATGCAGATTTTGATAATTTTAGAGATTATACTTTTGCTGCTCTAAAACGCTTTGATTATACCGCAAAAGATTGTTTTGTTTTCCATGAAGCCGTTGCTGAAACCGTCGTTCCGATTTTGAATGAGTTAATGAATGAACGTAAAAATGCCTTGAAATTGGATAAACTTCGTCCTTGGGATAGAGCGGTTGATACGGAAGGTCGTCACGCTTTGCATCCGTTTGATGGCGGTGAAGATTTACTGAACAAAACCATTGAATGTTTTACCAATCTTGACCCATTTTTGGGCGAATGTCTCACAATTATGAAAAGTATGGGGCGTTTGGATTTGGAATCCAGGGTTGGAAAAGCCCCAGGCGGATATAATTATCCTTTGGAAGAAACGGGTTTTCCATTTATTTTTATGAATGCTTCTTCGTTAATGCGTGATGTCATTACGATGCTTCACGAAGGCGGTCATGCCGTACATTCAATCGTTACTAAGAACTTGACCCTCAACACGTTCCGTAATTTTCCATCCGAAGTTGCCGAGTTGGCTTCAATGTCGATGGAATTAATTTCGATGGATTATTGGGATGTTTATTTTGACAATGAAGAAGAATTAAAACGAGCCAAAATTCAACATTTGGAAGACATCATTAGTACGCTTCCGTGGGTGGCAACGGTTGATAAATTTCAACATTGGATTTACGAAAACCCTACGCACACCACCGCAGAACGCACCGAGGCGTGGATAAAAATATACGAGCAATTTGCGGATAGCATCACGGATTGGTCGGGCTTAGAGAAGTATAGAGCGACGATGTGGCATAAACAGTTGCACATTTTCGAGTTACCATTTTATTATATCGAATACGGTATTGCTCAATTAGGTGCTATTGGTGTGTGGAAAAATTATAAAGAAAACCCAGAAAAAGGCTTGCAGGGCTACTTGAACGCTCTAAAATTGGGTTACACTAAACCAATGAGCGAGATTTACGCCGCTGCGAATATTCCTTTTGATTTTTCAAAAAATCATATTGCTTCATTGATGAATTTTGTAAGGACGGAGTTGGCGGTTTTGAAAGGGTAGTAGAAGATGTCAATCTATGTACTTAAACAATAAATGTAGCACAGATTAAAACCTGTGCTACATTTACTTCAACGCAATCCCCCGCTGAGTCAGAAACGTTACCGCATTTTGGTCTCCTTTTGCCACGGCACTTTGCATGGCTTTTATGCCGTTTGGAAAATCTCCGTGCTGTCCGTATTCCAAACCAATATTGTAATCAAAACTTCCATCTTTCTTATCGGCTAAAATGCCTTTTTGCCAAGCCTTCACCGCATTTTGCCAATCACCAATGGATTTATAGGCAACACCCAGATTTTTATAGGCAACGGTTGCCTTGGGGTCAATTTTTATGGCTTTTTCTAACTCCTTAATCTCGCCTGCGTGGTCACCTTTGTGATTCAAAATCGTACTAATATTGATGTGTGGGTCAGCAAATTTTACGTCCAAATTCATGGCAGTTTGATAACGTTTCATGGCTTCGTCTTCCTTGCCTTGTTTTGCCAAACACAAACCCATAATGTTCTGGGCAAATTGGTTTTTATTAGCCGATTTTTCCAAAGCAATCTGCGACTCATCAATGGCAATATTATATTTTCCCGTGTAATAATATGCCGCTCCAAGCATCCAGTGAAGGTTTTGCATTTCTTTGGGTTTAATTTTTAAAGCTGCCTCGAAGTTATCAACCGTTAAATCATACTTCTTTTCATCAAAATAAATCTGCCCTAAAGCCGTATGAACATCTGCCGTTTTAAAGGTGGTTTTGTGGGTTTCTTCAAAATAAAACTTAGCTTTTTCGTTGTCTTTTTTACCAAACCAATACCAACCCATATTACTCGTCACCATAGGGTCAGAAGGGTGTTTTTCGTAGATTGGGGTAAACAAAGTCAGCGTATCTTTCCATTTAGTGGATTGATTAAAAGACAAGAAGGTTAAACCCAATAAAAGCACCATTCCAATGCCAGGCATGAGTTTATGGGTAGATGCTTTTTGGTATAAACGATTGGCAAAAACTGCCAAAATCACCAAAGGTCCTATCGAAGAAACATAAAAATAACGGTCAGCCATCAAGGCACTACCCACGGGCAGAACTTGCGAAACGGGAAAAATTACGATGAGGAAATAAAGTCCTCCCCACCAAACTAATTTGTTTTTTCGACCTGCCCAAAACAAAGTAATTGCTAAAACCAACACACCCGAAAAGGCAGAATAATAAATGGATGGAATGGCTCCGTTGGGTTTTTGTGGATAAGGATAAAAGGCAATCAAATTGGTCGGTAAAACCATTTTTATCCAGTAATACAAAATACCATAATTTATCATAAAAAAGCGTTCTGAGAAGGAATAGGCATCAGAAATCACTTTTGTGGCGTTAGCTCCTGCATCACTCTGAGCCTTGATGGAAATAATACCCGTAATCAAAGAAACGACAAAAAATGGAGCTTTCTCAATGCCAATTTTGACGATTTGCTTACGGTTTAACAAGAAATAGTCAGTAATTAAAAATACTACTGGTAAAATTACTGCCATACCCTTTGACAAACACGAGAGAATAAATAAGCACAAAGCGTACCATAAATTTTTGCTTTTCCAATTCGTAACATCTTGATTATCAAGTCTATCGATGTATTTAAGGTATTGCCAAAAAGATAAAAGTAAAAACAAGGTATAAAGCACGTCCTTGCGTTCAGCCGCCCATACCACCGACTCCACGTGAAGGGGATGAATGGCAAAAAGTACCGAAGTAACCGCCCCAATTAAGAAGTTTTTGCTCAATTTTTCAACCACTTTAAACACTAAAATACTATTAATGATGTGAATTACAGTATTATTGAAATGATAAACCCAAGCAGTGTCCTTCACGAGTGAATATTCGATGTAATACGTCAGCATCGTAAGTGGATGCCAGTTACCGAGATAATAATCTGAAGCAAGTGTCTTGAAATTTTTGAAGGAAAGTTGTCTTAAATCTTCATTATTAACGATATAAAACATATCATCCCAAACGTAACCATTCTGAAAACCAGGCAAAAAGGCGATGAATGCACAAACCGTAACAATTCCCACAACAATCCAAAAATTACGTTCAGTATAAGGAATTGGTTCAATCAAAACTTCGGGTTCTTTAACGATTTTTGTGGTTTGATTGACCGTTTGGTTTTTTTGTAGGATATTCTTAGGAGTCGGAGATACTTTATTCTTTGCCATATTTTGTGTAAAGGAATTTCGGGTTTTTTGATTGTAAGCAAATAGTATGCAAAACTAAAAAAAAATATGGAAAAGTAGTTTTGTATAAATGATTTGTTGTGATAACTGATATTAATTTCAAATATTTAAGGTGTATTTTAAATTCAGTATAATGTAAAATAGAAAATAATTTTAACAATACTCAACAATAACCCAAACAAAAACCCTCTTGAAACTTAATCCAAGAGGGTTTTTATATTTCAATCTATTTCCTGTAACCTACACTGACCAACGAGCTTTACGATAAGAAGCTGAACCTGCCTTTTCGGCAACCGTCTTTGCTTCTTTTGATGCTTCCACTTGCTGTAATTCCTCTTTTGAAGTAATTACGTAGTCTAAGTATTTACGTACACCCGTACCCGCTGGGATTAAGTGTCCTACAATTACGTTTTCTTTCAAGCCGTCTAATGTATCTGCCTTTGCACGGATTGATGCTTCTGACAATACTTTCGTGGTCTCTTGGAATGATGCCGCTGAGATGAACGAATCAGTTCCCAACGATGCTTGCGTAATACCTTGCAAGTTTGGATGTGAAACAGCTGGTTCAGCATCACGAACAGTTACAATTTTTAAGTCACGACGTTTCAATGATGAGTTTTCATCACGTAATGCACGAGCCGATACAATCATACCTACTTTCATGTGTTCCGAATCTCCCGCTTCCATTACCACTTTTTGGTCAGTAATTTTATCGTTTTCCTCACGGAATAAGAATCTATCAACATTTTGTCCATTCAAGAACATCGTGTCTCCTGATTCATCAATAATCACTTTCTGCATCATCTGGCGAACGATTGATTCAATGTGCTTATCGTTAATCTTCACACCTTGAAGACGATACACATCTTGAATTTCATTTACCAAATATTCTTGTACCGCTGTTGGCCCTTTGATTGCCAAAATGTCTGACGGTGTGATTGCACCATCCGAAAGTGGAATACCTGCACGCACAAAGTCATTATTCTGAACCAAGATGTGTTTCGATAATGGCACCAAGTATTTACGTTCTGCACCGTCTTTGGCACGTACATAAATCTCACGATTACCACGTTTGATACCTCCCAAGGTGATTACACCGTCAATCTCAGAAACAACCGCTGGATTTGAAGGGTTACGAGCCTCAAATAATTCCGTTACCCGTGGAAGTCCACCCGTGATATCACGAGTTTTACCTGCCGCACGTGGAATTTTTGCCAAGATTTGTCCTGGTTTAATTTTCGCACCATTTTCAATTGCCAAACGAGCCGCTACTGGAACGTTATAGATAACAGGTTCATCAGCACCTTTTATGTTGATAATGATGGCAGGGTTTTTCGTTTTATCTTTCGATTCGATAATTACTTTCTCACGAAGACCTGTTTGCTCATCGGCTTCATCCTTATAAGTGATGTTTTCTTCAATGGCATCAAATTCTGCTTTACCTTCAACTTCTGAAAGGATAACCGCATTATACGGATCCCAAGCACAAATCTCTTCACCTTTTGTTACAGTCTGTCCGTCTTTAACCCTCAAATATGAACCATAAGGAACGTTATTTGAAATATAAACTTGCGTCAAAGTGGCTGGATTCAAGATTTGAACCTCCCCCGAACGTCCCATCACAATTTCAACTGATTTTCCTTCTGAATCGATTGATGTTACGGTTTTAACCTCTTCAAACTTAATGATACCGTCAAATTTAGCTTTGATGGTTGCATCCAATGTTACGTTTTGAGCCGTACCACCCACGTGGAATGTACGTAGCGTAAGCTGTGTTCCTGGCTCACCGATTGACTGTGAGGCAATTACACCCACGGCTTCACCAATACTTACCATTTTACCCGTTGAAAGGTTACGTCCATAACATTTTGCACAAACACCGCTACGAGTCTCACAAGTCAATACCGAACGAATTTCGATGTAATCAATCGCCGTGTCATCTACGCTAAGGGCTGCCTTTTCGTTGATTTCTTCACCTGCGGTGATTAATAATTCATTCGTAACTGGGTCATAGACATCATGAATTGACACACGACCAAGGATACGTTCTGACAATGGTTCAATAATTTCTTCGTTGTCTTTCAAAGCAGAAACTTGTAAACCACGAAGTGTTCCACAATCTTCTTCATTGATGATAACGTCTTGGGCAACATCATGCAAACGACGAGTTAAATAACCCGCATCGGCAGTTTTCAAGGCAGTATCGGCAAGACCCTTACGAGCACCGTGCGTTGAGATAAAGTATTCCAATACGTCAAGACCTTCCTTAAAGTTAGAAAGAATTGGATTTTCGATGATTTCACCTACCGAACCTTGTAAGTTCTTTTGAGGTTTTGCCATCAAACCACGCATACCACCTAACTGACGAATTTGCTCACGAGAACCACGGGCTCCAGAGTGCATCATCATATAGATTGCGTTAAATCCTTGCTTATCGTTCTCCATTTGATTCATCAAGGTATCAGTAATTTTCTTATTTACTGATGTCCAAATATCAATAACGGCGTTGTAACGCTCATTATCAGTAATTAAACCCATCAAATAGTTTTCTGTAACGGCAGCAACGTCAGCTTTCGCTTTAATTACTAAATCAGCTTTTTCAGTAGGCACGATAATATCGCCAAGACCCATTGAAAGACCACCTTTAAATGCCATTTGGAAACCTAATTCCTTAATATCATCCAAGAATCTGGCGGTACGAGCAACGCCTGAAATCTTAAATACTTGAGAAATAATTTGTTGTAATTTCTTTTTCGTTAAAAGTTCGTTGATAAAACCGACTTCTTCTGGCACGCAAAGATTGAACAAAATACGTCCCGCAACGGTTTCAACCATTTCTGATTTCAACGTTCCATCTTCTTGACGAACTTTTGTTTTTACCGTTATATTAGCGTGTTTCGATACAACACCTTCGTTCATACCGATAACAACTTCTTCAAAACCATAAAACTTCATGCCTTCGCCTTTCACTTCATATTCTGGGGTATGTCTACGTCCTTTCGTTACGTAGTATAAACCAAGAACCATATCCTGTGAAGGCACCGTAATTGGAGCTCCGTTGGCAGGGTTCAAAATATTGTGTGAACCCAACATCAAAAGAGATGCCTCCAAAATTGCTTCTTGTCCCAATGGAACGTGAACCGCCATCTGATCACCATCAAAATCGGCGTTGAATGCCGTACAAGTCAATGGGTGTAATTGGATTGCTTTTCCTTCAATCAATTTTGGCTGGAATGCTTGAATACCCAAACGGTGAAGCGTTGGAGCTCTGTTCAAAAGAACGGGATGTCCTTTCATTACATTTTCCAAAATATCCCATACTACTGGATCTTTTCTATCAACAATTTTCTTGGCAGATTTCACCGTTTTCACGATTCCTCTTTCAATTAACTTTCTGATAACGAATGGCTTGAACAATTCAGCTGCCATATCTTTTGGCAATCCGCATTCGTGCAATTTCAATTCTGGTCCAACTACAATTACCGAACGACCTGAATAATCGACACGTTTACCTAATAAGTTTTGACGGAAACGACCTTGTTTTCCTTTCAACATATCTGAAAGAGATTTCAAGGCACGGTTACCTTCCGAACGTACAGCGTTTACTTTACGTGAGTTATCGAATAATGAATCGACAGCTTCTTGCAACATACGTTTTTCGTTACGTAAGATTACTTCGGGCGCTTTGATTTCAATTAGACGCTTCAAACGGTTATTACGGATAATTACACGACGGTATAAATCGTTCAAATCCGAAGTGGCAAAACGACCACCATCCAAAGGCACAAGTGGACGTAATTCTGGTGGAATTACGGGTACCATTTTGATAATCATCCACTCAGGACGATTTTCAATACGAGTACCTGCTTCACGGAACGCTTCAACAACCTTCAAACGTTTCAAGGCTTCTGCCTTGCGTTGTTGTGAAGTATCATTGGCTGCTGAGTGACGTAAATCATAAGATAAATTGTCTAATTCAGTACGTTCCAACAACATATTCAAAGCATCAGCACCCATCTTAGCGATGAATTTCTGAGGGTCTTCGTCTGGCAATAATTGGTTCTCACGAGGCAATTTATCCACGATGTCCAAATATTCGTCTTCCGTTAAGAAATCCATTTTGTTCACCCCGTCTTCTGCCTTTATACCCGTTTGAACTACTACGTATCTTTCGTAGTAAATTACTTGGTCGAGTTTTTTAGTAGAAAGTCCTAACAAATAACCAATCTTGTTAGGCAAACTACGGAAGTACCAAATATGGGCAACAGGCACAACGAGTTCGATGTGTCCCATACGCTCACGACGTACTTTTTTCTCGGTAACTTCCACACCGCAACGGTCGCAGATGATACCTTTGTAACGAATACGCTTGTATTTGCCACAATGACATTCCCAGTCTTTGGTTGGTCCGAAGATTCTTTCACAGAACAAACCGCCCATTTCAGGCTTGTAAGTACGGTAATTAATTGTTTCGGGCTGCGTAACTTCTCCATGCGAGCCTTCGAGAATTGACTCGGGCGAGGCTAAGGAAATGGTTACTTTCTGGAATTCACTATTTATTTTTCTATTTTTCTTGAATGACATTTTCGTGTTTGTTTGTGTTGAAAATGGTTCTAAATACTCATTTTAAAACATTACTAAAGATTACTCCAAAGTAATTTCCAAAGCTAAACCTCTCAATTCGTGAATCAATACGTTGAATGATTCTGGAATACCTGGTTTTGGCATGGCTTCACCTTTTACAATGGCTTCGTAGGCTTTTGCTCTACCAATTACATCATCAGATTTTACCGTTAAGATTTCTTGCAAGATATTAGCCGCACCAAATGCTTCTAACGCCCACACTTCCATCTCTCCAAAACGCTGTCCACCGAATTGGGCTTTACCTCCCAATGGTTGCTGAGTGATTAATGAGTACGGTCCGATTGAACGGGCGTGCATTTTATCATCAACTAAGTGACCCAATTTCAACATATAGATAATACCTACTGTAATTGGTTGGTCGAACATATCTCCCGTCAAACCATTGTATAGATAAGTACGTCCCCATGCTGGCAGACCCGCTTCTTCTAATTCTTTGGCTACTTCTACTGAGGTTGCTCCGTCGAAGATTGGAGTTGCATATTTACGTCCTAATTTCTGACCCGCCCATGCCAATACAGTTTCATAAATCTGTCCGATGTTCATACGAGAAGGTACACCGAGTGGATTCAATACAATATCCATTGGGGTTCCGTCTTCTGCAAATGGCATATCTTCATCACGTACAATACGAGCAACAACGCCTTTATTACCGTGACGACCCGCCATCTTATCACCTACTTTCAACTTACGTTTTTTGGCGATATACACTTTGGCAAGTTTAACGATACCCGCTGGCAATTCGTCTCCAACTTCCAACACAAACTTCTCACGCTTGTAGCGACCTACTCCTTCGTTACGACGAACGTTGTAGTTTTTCACCATTTGCAGTAATAAAACGTTTGTGTCTGCATCGTCCGTAGCACTTTCCAAAATTAAGTCAGCAATTAAGTTGGCTTCTTCTGGAACGCTGTATGAACTATCATCACGATAAAGATTTTTTGGTGGGAACAATGACTCCTCAATATTACGAGCCGTCAATTTTGTTCCTTCCTCAATGATTACCGTTCCAAATTTGTGCTTTATGCTTCCTGCAACTTTACCGTCTAACAATTCAACGATTTTACCAATCATCTTTGCACGAATTCCCGTCAAATCTTTCGACAATTGTTTTGCTAATCCTGAAATTTCTTTCTTCGCTTTCTCACGTTCGTCTTTGTCTTTCTTTGGACGGCTGAAAAGTTTGGTATCAATTACCACACCTTTCAATGATGGAGGTGCTTTCTTAGAAGCATCTTTTACATCACCCGCTTTGTCGCCGAAGATGGCACGAAGAAGTTTTTCTTCTGGTGTTGGGTCAGATTCTCCTTTTGGGGTAATTTTACCAATCAAAATATCGCCTTCTTTCACATCAGAACCTACCCGAATCACCCCACTTTCGTCCAAATTTTTCACCGTTTCTTCGGCTACGTTTGGAATCTCTGCGGTCAATTCTTCTTCTCCACGTTTTGTATCACGTACTTCCAATTCAAATTCTTCAATGTGAATAGAAGTAAAAATATCATCACGAACCACTCTTTCTGAAATTACAATCGCATCCTCAAAGTTATATCCCTGCCAAGGCATGAAGGCAACTTTCATATTACGACCCAAAGCTAATTCGCCTTGTTGAGTTGCATAACCTTCACAAAGTGCTTGTCCTTTATTAACCCGTTGCCCTTTACGAACGATTGGTTTCAAGTTAATGGTTGTATCTTGGTTGGTACGACGGAATTTAATTAATTTATATTCCTTCGTATCTCCTTCAAAACTAATCAAATATTCATTTGGAGTCATATCATATTTAACTACGATTTTGATAGAATCCACATAAACAATTTCACCGTCTGCCTCCGCAACAATCAAAGTACGAGAGTCAAGAGCAACACTTGCTTCCAAACCAGTTCCCACAATTGGAGCTTCTGGACGTAGCAATGGTACTGCCTGACGTTGCATATTTGAACCCATCAAAGCACGGTTGGCATCATCATGTTCCAAGAAAGGAATCAATGAAGCCGCTACCGATACAATCTGATTTGGAGCAATGTCCATTAATTGAGCCTGTTTTGGATCAACCAAAGGAAAATCACCTTCAAAACGTGCTTTCACAAGGTCAGAAGTAAAGGCTCCTGTTTCATCGTAACGAGCATTTGCTTGCACGATGTTTTTGCCATCTTCTTCTTCTGCCGTAAAGAATGTAATTTCATCCACTCTTACTTTACCATCAGAAATAGTACGATAAGGTGTTTCGATGAAGCCCATTCCATTAATTTTGGCGTGAACACAAAGCGATGAAATCAAACCAATATTTGGTCCCTCTGGTGTTTCGATTGTACACAAACGACCGTAGTGCGTGTAGTGAACGTCACGAACCTCAAAACCTGCACGCTCACGAGAAAGACCCCCAGGTCCAAGTGCCGAAAGACGACGCTTGTGCGTAATCTCCGCCAATGGATTAGTTTGATCCATGAACTGTGAAAGCTGGTTTGTTCCAAAGAATGAATTGATTACCGACGATAAAGTACGTGCATTAATCAAATCAACGGGCTTAAAATCTTCGTTATCACGAACGTTCATACGTTCCTTGATAGTACGAGCCATACGAGCCAAACCTACCCCAAATTGTGAATATAATTGCTCACCAACCGTACGAACACGACGGTTTGACAAGTGATCAATATCATCAACAAGGGCTTTTGAATTAATAAGTCCGATTAAATACTTAACGATTGAGATGATATCTGTTTTCGTTAAAACCTTCGTTCCCATCGGAATATCGTGACCCAATTTTTTGTTAATTCTATAACGACCAACTTCACCTAAATCATAACGCTTGTCAGAGAAAAATAAGTTTTGGATAATATCACGGGCAGTTTGCTCATCGGGTGCTTCGGTATTACGCAACTGACGGTAAATCTGCTCAACGGCTTCTTTCTCTGAGTTTGATGAATCTTTTTGTAACGTATTATAAATGATGTTATAATCGTTCACGTTCATATCTTCTTTATGAAGAATGATTGTGTCAAGACCAGCATCAATGATTGTATCAATATCGTTATCCGAGATAGTCGAATCACGTTCCATAACTACTTCATTACGGTCGATAGAAACTACTTCACCTGTATCTTCATCCACAAAATCTTCTTGCCAAGTTCTCAAAACCCTTGCCGCCAAACGACGACCAACGGCTTTTTTCAAACTTGGTCTATCTACTTTAATTTCTTCCGAAAGACCAAACAAATCCAAGATGTCTTTGTCCGAACCGTATCCAATTGCACGCAAAAGCGTAGTAACAGGAAACTTTTTCTTACGGTCAATATACGCATACATGACGCTATTAACGTCCGTTGCGAATTCAATCCAAGAACCTTTGAAAGGAATAATACGAGCCGAATACAATTTCGTTCCGTTCGTATGGCGACTCTGCGAGAAGAACACCCCTGGCGAACGGTGCAATTGTGAAACGATTACACGCTCCGCACCATTGATCACGAATGAACCTCGGTTGGTCATGTAAGGAATGTTTCCTAAGAATACTTCCTGTTCGATAGTCTCGAAATCTTCGTTGTCGGTATCGTTACAAATTAAACGTAACTTGGCTTTTAATGGCACTGAGTACGTCAATCCACGGTCGATACACTCATCAACTGAGTATTTCGGAGGATCCACAGAATAGTCGATAAAGTGAAGGATAAAGTTTTCACGAGAATCCGCAATTGGGAAATTCTCAGCAAATACTTTAAATAAACCTTCGTCTGTACGACTTTCGGCTGCGGTTTCCAACTGGAAGAAATCCTGAAACGATTTTACCTGAATATCCAAGAAATCGGGATATTTCAGTAAGTTTTTGACTTTGGCAAAACTAATTCTGCCCGTTGCTGTCATCTGTGTCAAGGCTTTTTACTGTTTTGAGTTTGGAATTTGTCCAATGATGGAATGATTGATTGAGAGAATAATAGAGTCTTGAATAATTCTATCATTAAAGCATTCAATCATTGAAATAAAAAGGAGCCTCGTAGAAGTGAGTGATTCGGTTCCCTTTGCGACTTTCCTACGAAAAAAAGTGCGTGTTTCGGAGACGAATACTGGTTAAACTGAATTGACTAATAAATGGTTTCAAATCAGCCTGCAAAATTACGTATTTTTTGTTGATAATCAAGGGGTTGTGGGGGATTTTTTGAGCTTTTTATAAAAACGGTTTTCCTATAAAAATTTAATTACTTTCAAAAACTGGATTAATTCATCAAATTTATCGGCAAAATTATCTAATTGAGCCTTTCTATTTGAG
>JAYVRF010000140.1:0-23101 GCA_043756925.1 Arcicella sp.
TCCTTCGCCCGTTCCCACCCAAATTACGGAAGGATTGGATTGTTGAATGGCAATTGAACCAATATTGAGGGTAGGATTTTCGTCAAAAATAGAAGTCCAAGTAGTTCCGCCATTCTCCGTTTTCCAAACGCCCCCTGATGCCGAACCCGCATAAATTAGGTCGGGGTTTGCCACTACGGCATCAATTGCGGTGATTCTGCCCGACATTGCCGCTGGACCAATGGCACGGGCTTTCATGTTTTTGAATAAATCGGTTTTGATTTTTTGGGCTTGTGTTTCAAGGGAAAAAACAGAAACAAGCAAGCCAATTAACAGTGATTTTAATAAATTTGATTCCATTATTGATTGATTTTGTGATAAAGGCTCAATTTCGTGAAAAATCAGGGGAATGGCAAAAAAATGTTTATTTGCTTTCAAATTGATATACTTACCTTTGAAATTGTTTAAACTTATTCCTTTTGTTATGAATTATTTCGTTTTCGACCTGATAGGTCAAAATTTACTTATCATGGCGGTGCCATGACTCATAAATTTCGACCTATCAAACTAAAATAAATTCAATTTCCATTCAAAACGAAAAGTTTAAACAGTTTCTTTGTAAATTATTAATCAAAACCCTACTCAAATGTTCAAATCAAAATTATTTTTCGTTGTATTTTTATCCGTATTAATTTCAAGTTGTAGTAGTGAAGAAACACTAACGCCAGAACAAGAAAATCAAAAAATTGAAGAATATATTTCTGTCAAAAAACTAACTATAACCGAAAAAACAACGTCAGGATTGCGTTATATTCTTACAAAAGCCAATGCTTCGGGTGCAAAAGTGGCAAACGGGCAGACCATTTCAGTTGCTTATGCTGGAAGGTTATTGTCTGACAAACAGTTTGATACGGGTAATTTCTCCTTTGTTTTAGGTTCAGGAGGAGTAGTTGCAGGTTTTGACCAAGGAATTGCCAAAATGAAAGTAGGAGAAAAAGCGACCTTAATTTTTCCTTCTGCTTTGGGTTATGGTTCAAAAAAACAAGGTTCTGATATTCCTGCTTATTCTCCATTAGTATTCGATATTGAAGTTATTTCTGCGAGGTAAGGTTCTAAGTTATTAAGTTGATAAATCAATAAGTTGTTAAACTGGCGGATACTATTTTACAACTTGAAAACTTATCAACTTAATCACCTATTCCGATAAGCCTTTTTCAAATTTCTTTTAAAATGGTTAGCGAATTGGTCGCTAATCCGATTGAAGAAATAAGAACTATTGGGTTCATTATCAAACATTGGAATCGATGTTGAAGGACAAGTTTGTCCTTCTGCCAACGCCTTTGGATTTCCTTCAAAAACTTGCCAAGAATCCGTCCAACAATATCTTTCATCGTCGGTTTCTTCATTCAATAAAGCATTCGTTTTGAAATCAAAAACCTGCATTTGCATTGTTCCACGTACCACAACGGACTTATTGTAAGTTGTAATATTAGCACAGACTTTCTCAAAAACATCCACTTTCGTTGAATCATTTATCTGCTTAGTTCCTATTTTTATTTCTCTGGTAAAATTCTCAATTGTGGTCGTAATATCTCTTTTGAGGAGAACGCAAATCCAAGAAAGCAAACTTTACTAAATCATTTTGTGATACAGTATCCCTGCGAGCCTCCGCCGTGGTGTAATATCTTACAAATTGATTAGATATCTTTGAACGAAAAAACTCATCGTCAAAGGCTTTCTGTAAATCGAAATATTCATGGTCGTGAAGTCTGTACACATCATACACAGGCTCAATCATCACCCGATGAACGGCATACTGAAATGCCTCCTCAGCCTTCCAATTCGCATTTTTATAGTTAGGAATGAGTTGGTTAACTCTTTCAAATTGTCCCAACGCATCTTTCGCAGCCAAACGATTTTCTTTATGTGCCAAAGCCAATTCTCCCGCTTGATAACGGTCATCAGCCGCTAACTGGCGAACTGTTTCTGCTTCACGAGCGTAGTTTTGAGGTACACCAACTTCACGCATACTCACAGATGAATGTGAAATAACATCATAAATTCTGTTCAAGGCTTGATATTCCACCAAAGCCTTTTCCCAACGGAAAGGTTCTTCCGAATTTTCAAAAACGCTGATAGTTCTTTTGTGGTCGTCAATTTCTAATGGATATGCCTCACGAAGCACTTCAAGGGCTTTCCAGTTGTTAGATTTTTGCTGTAAACGGTTGGCAGAAGTGAAAATGGCTTCATCAAAATTGCCTTTTTTGAGTTGTTGTAAACCGCTACTGCATGAAGAAATTAAAGTGGTGACAATGATACTATTTATTGTTTTTTGGAGGAAACTCATGTGCTTTTTTATGGCAATTGATGGTTTATTTGTTTAGTTTAGGGATTGGGTAATTGAGGATTGGGGAAAATACGTTATTACTCATTCCCCAATCCTCAATTACCTAATCACCAATCTAATTCCCAAGACATTTTCAACTTTCCCTGCCCCTAATTGCATTTTGTTAATGATTTGTTAAAGAATTTTCATAATTTCGGACAAGGAAAAATTGTTATTGCGTTTTTGTCTGGGCGACTCAGTTTGTGCGACTGAGTCGCCCAGACAAAATAAAACAAACCACATATTCCACCATTTTTATAAAACCCAATACAATGCAAAAACTATTATCCAACCTTCTGATTGTCTTATTGCTTGTTGTTAATTGTTCATTACTCAAAGCTCAAGACCCTTGGATTGTAAAGGCTGATAAGATTAATCCAAGCAATTATTATGGCGTTACCGTTGCCAATGGCATGATTGGGATTGTGTCATCGCCCGAACCTTTGAAGGTGAAAGATGTGGTGCTAAATGGTGCTTTTGATACCTACGGACGTGGACGAGTTTCCAACATCCTCAAAACTTTTGAGTTCGCTAACATGGATTTAGACGTAGATTCTCGTCGTTTGGGACGGGCTGAAATTAGCAATTATGAGCAATCGTTAGACATGAAAAACGCCATTTTGACGACCACTTTTGATTATCAAGACAAGGTTTCCGTCAAATATTCAGTGATGGCATTACGTCATTTGCCTTTTACCATGATGATTGATGTGGAAGTAAAAGCTAAAAAAGATTGTGAAATAACGCCCCACAGTGTGATGTCTGCCCCTGATATATTGCGTGATGTAAAAAATTCGTATGCCTTAATTGACCGTCCCCACGCTTTGATTCCTTTAATGACTTCGGTAGCAAAATCGCCAACTGGTAAACATACTTTGGCAGCTTCTAACTCCTTCATTTTCAGCGAAGAACGGGGTAAAGAACCCCAATTAATTCATGAAGAATGGGACTACGGAATGCACCGTTTGAAGTTTACAAAAAAGATGATTGCGGGTGAAACATATTCATTTAGTATTGTAGGTTCAACAATTTCAACCGAACAAACCCCCGACCCCCAAAACGAAGCCGAAAGATTAACGATTTATGCAGCGTTGGAAAAACATGACCGTTTATTAAATCGTCATAAAGCTGATGGGGCAAAATTGTGGGCTTCCGACATCAAAATTGAAGGCGACCCAGAGGCACAGCGAGCGGCTCATTTTGCGATGTACCATTTATATTCGTTTTGTCGTGAAGGTCAAGCGTACAGTCTTTCACCGATGGGGCTTTCGGGTTTGGGGTATAATGGACACGTGTTTTGGGATACTGAAATTTGGATGTATCCCGCTATCTTGGTCTTGCATCCAGAAATGGCAAAATCATTGTTAGAATACCGTTTTGAACGCATGGAATCTGCCCGTGCCAACGCAAAATCGCATGGTTACAAAGGTGTAATGTTCCCGTGGGAATCGGATGATAAAGGACAAGAAGCCACGCCAGTTTGGGCTTTGACGGGACCTTTTCAACACCACATTACAGGCGACGTTGGTTGGGCATTTTGGAAATATTTTCAAGTAACCAAGGATAGAGAATGGCTCAGAACTCGTGGTTATCCGATGCTAAAAGAGGTGGCAGATTTTTGGGTAAGTCGTGCCGAGAAGGAAACGGACGGAAAATATCACATCATCAACGTGGTTTGTGCGGATGAATGGGCAGAAAATGTGGACGATAACGCCTACACTAACGGCATGGCAAAGGAGGTTTTGGATTATGCGATGGAAGCCGCTGAAGAATTAAAAATCGTTCCAAACCCAAAATGGGAGGAGGTGATGAACGGCTTAGTAATTTTAAGAAATGCCGATGGTGTAACGAAGGAACACGCCACCTACAACGGTGAAATTATCAAACAAACTGATGTCAATTTATTGTCGTACCCAATGCACCAAGTAGTTGAGAAAGAGCTAATTAAGAAAGATTTAGATTATTACGAATCCAGATTATCGCCCGACGGACCCGCCATGTCATACGCTATTTTCTGTATTCTGCACGCACGATTGGGAAATACAGATAAGGCATTTGAACTTTTCACCAAGAGTTATAAACCTAACGAAGTACCACCTTTTGGTGTATTATCAGAAACCGCAGGAGGCACAAATCCATACTTCGCTACGGGTGCAGGAGGATTTTTACAAACGATTCTAAATGGCTTCGCAGGTTTGGACATCGGTGAAGAAGGCATTACCCAAATCAAAGACATTAAACTACCCAAAACTTGGAAATCCTTGACAATTACGGGGGTTGGGGTTGAGAAGCGGACGATTGTTGTGGTGGGTGGAAAGTAAGAAAATTATCGGCTTTGTCATTGCAAACGAAGTGGAGCAATCTGTTAGCTTACGAGGAGAGGCATTTGAGGTCTATTTCATCAATCCAACAGATTGCTTCACTGCTATCACAAAGACAAGGAACGCCTTTACACGTGCATCATTTTCAAGACGAAATTTTTTATGTGATTGAAGGAGAATATTATTTTCAAATAGGGGAAGATAAGTTCAAAATGAGTGCTGGAGAAACTATTTTCTTGCCTAAAAAAGTACCTCATGCTTGGACACAAGTTTCTGAAAGAGGTAAAATGAACGTAACCTTTCAACCCGCAGGGAAAATGGAAGCGTTTTTTGTAGCCGTTTCTGGATTAGACCACGACCCAACACCGAAAGAAATTGCTCAAATTTTTATTGATAATGAAATGGAAGTGGTTGGTTCTCCTTTAAAAATTGACTGAACAGTATTCAAATAGACCCATAAACAAGCACTAAAAACAGTAAAATTGAGATACCTTTGTCTTATAAATCATTTTTCAAACAAATCAATCTCAGTGAAAAAACTATTACTATTCTTATCTTGCTCGCTCATCTGCCAGACTATTTCAGCCCAAAAAATTAACGAAAAATATCAGTATCACATCAATAAAGCTGTTAGTGAAATTCGGATTGATGGAAAATTGGATGAACCTCAATGGGAACGTTGCGAATCTGCCACAGACTTCTGGATGATAACGCCCGCCGATACTTCACGTGCAAAAGGCAAAACCGTAGCAAAGTTCACTTACGACGATAAATATTTATATTTCTCCGCCATCAATTCTCAACAAAAACAGGCTCCATTTATTGTAGAATCATTAAAAAGGGATTTCAATTTTGGTCGGAACGATAATTTGTGGTTAGTCCTTGAACCTTTTAATGACTTAACAAACGGTTGGGTTTTTGGCACAAATGCGGCAGGTGCTCAATTTGATGGGCAGATTGGTGAAGGCACAAATTTGAATCCAAATTGGGATAATCGTTGGATTTCTCAAACCAGTTTTGATGGTCAAAATTGGATTCTCGAAATGGCAATTCCGTTTAGTTCACTCCGTTACAAAGCGGGAGAAACCAATTGGGGCATGAATTTGAGCCGTTTAGATTTGGGTTCAAATGAAAAATCTTCTTGGGCTCCCATTCCACGTCAGTTTTTTTCAATTACGCTTGCCTACACAGGAACACTTGTTTGGGATAATCCTCCGCCCGCACCCAAGACAAATATTTCCATTATTCCCTACGTTTTGGGAGGAATTAGTCAAAATTTTGAGAAAAAAGAAGAATCAGTTTTTAGAAAAGACATTGGGGGTGATGCTAAAATTGCCGTTTCTCCTTCCTTGAATCTTGACCTCACCGTAAACCCAGATTTCTCGCAAGTTGATGTGGATCAACAAGTCATAAACCTTAATCGTTTTGAGTTATTTTTTCCAGAACGTCGTCAATTTTTCTTAGAAAATTCGGATATTTTTAACAGTTTCGGTAGCATGGAAACTCGTCCGTTTTTCTCCCGCCGAATTGGCTTAGGAACTCCCATTCAATACGGTGCAAGACTGAGCGGAAAGTTGGGAAATGATTGGCGAATTGGCGTACTGAATATCCAAACAAGTGCTAACAAAGATACGTCTGTGGGGCTTCCTACTTACAATTACTCGGTTTTTGCCTTACAACGAAAACTCTTTTCACGCTCTAATATCAGCATGATGATTGTCAATAAAGAGGGTGTTGGTTTTGGATTAGAGAACTCTAAAAAAGGATTTAATCAGTACAATAGAAATGTAGTTTTGCAGTATAATTTAGCCTCAAAAAGTAATACTTGGACGGGTAAAGCTGCCATTATGAAAGCATTTACACCCGAAAAAACTTCTGATGATTTTACGCATTTCGTAAGCCTCTCCTACGTGACTAAAATATGGGATATTAACTTAAATTACACTCGGGTTGGTGAAAATTATACATCGGAAGTTGGTTTTGTACCCCGAAAAGGTTTTCATCATATTGTGGGCACTTTAAGTCATTTCTTTTATCCAAAAGAACCAAATAGTTTGATTGTGGCTCATGGTCCAAAGATTTTCAGTTTTGCCTATCTTAATACTCGAAATAATGTTCCATTAGATGTTTCTTTGTCGTCCGATAATTCAACAACGCACGTTTTGGGCTATAATTTCACCTTCCGAAATCGAGCAATTTTCGAGGCTTCTACTGCATACGATAATATTGTACTTTACTCTTCTTTTAACCCAGTTAATCCGTATTTGAAAGATGTTTATGTAAAAAACAGAAGCGAACATACTTGGACTTCATGGAGTACAAGTTTTATATCTACACCCCGTAATTTATTCACTTACGCATTCAATTCACGGTATGGAACTTATTTTGGGGATGGTACTCGTTTAAGACTCAGTACTGAAATTGGTTATCGCTTTCAACCATTCGTAAGTCTTTCATTATCAGCGGAATACAACAAAATAAAGGATGTGAATTTATTTAACGCCCGTGATAACAAACCCACTTTGGGAGGAACAGATTTCTGGTTAGTACAGTCGAAATTTGATATTACTTTTACCAATAAAATTTTCTGGACGACTTATTTTCAGTATAATGAACAAGTCAAGAATGTCAATTTAAACAGCCGTATTCAGTGGAGATACAAACCTGCTTCGGATGTTTTCTTGGTATATTCAGATAATTATTTACCCGCAGATTTAGGCATAAAAAATCGTTCAATTGTCTTGAAATGGAATTATTGGTGGAACATTTAACATTCGGTTAATAATAAGCCTTCTTACTTAAAACGGAAGCCTTCGTATTGAGCAGAGGCTTCCGTTTTGGGTACAAATTTTTATAAAACCAACTCTTGAAATAAACATTCCAACTTTTCAGAGGCATTATCACAAAATCCAGGGTGCACTTTTGAGGTTTGAACGATGGTACTCCGAGTGGCAGTGAGCCATCGGAAACGAGAAGCAATTGACATTAATCCAATCTGCCCGCCTTCTTTTCCTCCTCTACAAATGCGTTCCCAAGTATGTAAATATTCTTGCAATTCTGATGTTTCTATTAGGCAAGGAAACGCTTTGAAACGCTCTTCGTTCACTTGTATTTTTGCTTCTAAAAACCCTTGCTTTGAACAGTAAAGTATTATTCCAACGTTCAAAAACTCTTCACGTTCCACCCTCGGCACAACCCGAATGACGGCGTATTCATATAAGTATTTGTCTTGCATGGTTGGCTTCTTTTACTAATAAATCAGAAATTTCAATTCTGGTTTCTATAAATTTTATGTAAACTTCTCTTTGGCTTTCTATCGTACCATCTTCTAACAACCATTCATCAGGAATTAAATTAACGATTTCTCTTATTAATTCAGAAGTGAAAATTTTGCGTAATTCTATATTAACTATCTCTAATTCAGAGGCTTGTGGCAACAAAACGTGGTCTTTAATTTGCAGAAAAGGTCGTTTTGCTTGTTCTTCCCAATTATCCCAATTATGATGAAAATATAAAGCCGCACCGTGGTCGATCAACCATAATTCCTTGTGCCACGTCAGCATATTTGTATTACGAGGCGTTCTATCA
Organism: Arcicella sp.; assembly: GCA_043756925.1. GTDB lineage: Bacteria > Bacteroidota > Bacteroidia > Cytophagales > Spirosomataceae > Arcicella. Next base: position 8,275 of record JAYVRF010000140.1, read on the forward strand.
ACATTGGTCAAAATACAGTCTAACCAAACAATTTGGGAAGCAAGTTTTGGATTAACTGTCGTTACGAGTGGGTCAAAAGTGATGGAACTTGATAAATAATGTAAGCCCAAATTTAAGCCTGTACTCGCCCGAAGCAAATCTTGAATTTCCTCATCGGGTTCGGTTTTGCTGAAAGTATCCACCAAATTTGCAAACACCAGTTCAGGTAAACGTAAACCAATTGCACGAGCCATTTCTCCGCCAATTAATTCAGCAATCAAAGCCTTCAAACCTTGTCCAGCCCCTCTAAATTTTAGCACGTACAGAAATCCATCATCTGCTTCCACAATAGCGGGTAATGAACCGCCTTCACGCAATGGAGTTACATAGCGGGTGATATTAACGGTTCTTAATTCAAGTTTATTCATGCAGGTTTTTGGTAAAAATATTCTATTTCAAAATTACTCATAAATCCATTGATTAAGTATTTCTAAAGAAAATCTGAAATCATTTTACCTTAAATTAACATAAAAATTTTGTTAAATTTTATGAATAAAAGTTGTTTTCTCTACTTGTTAAGTTTCGTACAATAAGTTATGGAAATGCAAAAAAAAAGTTATTCCTTTGCATACTTCTTGTGATAAAAAACATAAAACGCTTTAAAAAACTAAAAATAACCACTATTCTTCGTTTTTTTAGAGCAACAGTTTACCATTTTTATTCCTTTCTCACAATCTAACACTTTAACGGTGCTTGGGCATCATTGTATTAACCATGAGTTTAAAATTTAAAAACCAAGGCGGTTCTGACCGTGAAATCAAAGGGTACGATTACCTCACCCCAAGTTCAGATGTTCAAAAGTATAAAGCATCATCAGAAATCAAAAGTGCCACGCTCCCTCAAAAAGTAGATTTACGTTCATTTATGACGGATGTTGAGGATCAAAAAAGTCTTAGTAGTTGTACGGCAAATGCAGTTGCGGGTGCGTATGAATATTTAATTAAAAAATATTTGGCGAAAAAAGCCTTTGACGTTAGCCGTCTTTTCATTTATTATAACGCTCGTTTGAGAGCAGGATATGAAATTGAAGACAGTGGAAGTCACATCCAATATGCCGTTGATAGTTTAATGAAAATTGGAGCTTGTAAGGAGGAAACTTGGGCTTATGATTTGAAAAGTGTCAATAAAAAACCACACGAAGAAGCCTACGTAGCGGCGGCAGATTTTAAGATTGAGAAAAAGAAAATAATCCAAACAAAATTAGAAACCTGGAAACAAGTGATGGCAGAAGGCTATCCAATTGTTTTTGGTACGGCATTGTTTTCTTCATTTGATACTTGTACAAAAAACAAAGGAATTGTTTCAATGCCATCGCCTGATGAAACGGGCAGAAAAGCCCATGGTTTACACGCCATGTTGTGCGTAGGTTACTCTGATGTAGATAAAATGTTTATCGTTCGTAATTCTTGGGGCGATAAATGGGGCGATAAAGGTTACTGTTATATGCCTTATGAATATTTAATGAACGCCAAATTCAACTTGGGAGATAGTTGGATTTTCGGACGCTCAACGCCAATTCCAGATGCGGATGAAACTTGGATTGATAACAAAAAATCAGTAATTGATGGTGGAAAAGGTTACAATAGAAATGATTTCCAATTTTATAAAACCAGTGATTATGGAGATTTTGATATTTGGGAGTTCGTTGATGTGTATGAATATGACGATGAAGTAACCGAAGAATATGACGAATTGGAGTATGAAGGAGAAGGCGAATATGATAAAATTTTAGCAGCCTACGAAGACGGTTACGAAGAATCGGAAGAAGACGAAGAAGAAGACGAAGAATCGGAAGAAGACGAAGAGGAAGAAGAAGCGGAAGAAGAGGAAGAGTCGGAAGAAGACGAAGAAGAGGAAGAAGACGAAGAAGAGGAAGAAGAGTCGGAAGAAGAGGAAGAAGACGAAGAGGAAGAAGACGAAGAAGACGAAGAAGAAGAATCGGAAGAAGACGAAGAAAGCGAAAAAGAGGAAAAATAGTAAAACCTAAAAACACAGGCTATTGATTTAGTCTGTGTTTTTTGTATTAGAACTTATTATTGGAACAAACTTCCCGAAAGTTTTAAACCCCTAACGGCGTTGTTTCGGGAAGTTAATCGGCTCAACTAAACGACATTAGATGTTACGTAGTAGTACAAATTTAAATACGCTTTATTCTGTATAAATACCTAATAATCAAATAATTACATTATAAATATTCAATCCCTAAATCCCACTTAGTTAAGCACTAATTTTTACAGGTTATTTACTTCCATAATTTCTTATAAATCCCATTTTCAAAAGCTAAAATCAAGCCTAATTCTATAAAGTAATCTAATTGATTTTTGATTTTATCAGCGATATTTTTCTGACTTGGAAACAACTTTTTCAAATGACTGTCAAATAAATTCAATTCTTCAATCGTAAAGATTTGATATTGTGTTAAGTTTATGCAGTTAAAAACCTCTAACTGCCACCCTTCAAAAACTGAACTTAAAGCATTAATCGGCACTTCTGCTACATCGGAAGTATTTCTGATAATCTCAATTTCATCCTTCGAGTATTTCGTCTTTTTGTAATTGTTTACCTTAAAAATCTGAACAATCATTTTTTCGAGTAAGTCAATTTCATTCTTCTTTAAAACTCTTGTGTTTTCATGTTTCGATAAATAATTATAATCTGAAACAACTTCTGAAACTAATATTTTATCCTCCAATAAAATTCCATATTCATAATTATCTAACAGTCCTTTCTGTGTTAAATTTCCCGATGAAATGATTGCCTTTTTGTCGTCAAAAATATAAACATTGGCATTTAATTGTGCGTTTATTTTTGCTTTACCTCCAACTTCATTTATATGCTTAAATACGGAAAAATCACATTGAGTTAGGCAAAAATTTGAAAATTTGAATGATGTAATTAGTTCAATTTTAGTTTGCTTTTGTTTCTTAATTAAAATTTCAGTGATGATATCTGCTTTAATAAAAGGAGAAATAATTTTAATGGACTTTTTAGTATTCTCAACCAATTCAATCAATTCATTTCGCCAAGGTGAGCGGATTATTTTCATGCTTTTCTTTTAAAAATTATTTCCAAAATTTTATTGTATGACTATGTAGGCTTTTGCAGTAATTTTTTAAAAAAATATTTCTAATAAAATCTTAAATATTTGATAATCAGTTATTTAAAATAACATTTTTCTTAATTTATTCATTCAAAATAAATACAACACCTGCAAATTACAACGATTTTTTAGGGAAAATAGCGTCATTATTTGTTAAAGATAAGAATAAAATGTAGCATTTTTAGCGTAATTGAAATCAAAGATTTTTGATAGATTGTATATTTTGCTTTAAAAAAATTTGGAAGAAAATATATAGGAAAATCAATTTTAGCATCATTGAGATTTATCATACAAAACTTAATTATTTCCTGTAAATTGGCTTGATGTTAAGGAGTTACATTTATAAAAGCAGCATAAGTTCGAAAGGCATTTGACTGGAAAATTTTGATTGGTTTTGTGTCAGTTTCAATATAAAATTCAACCCTAAGTTTTGCCGTACTTTTTCTTTCAAAAAATAACGTTCTTCTCTGATTTTAAGTTTTTTAATTTGCATCAAAACTGGAGCAAGTCTGCCTGTATTTTTATTGGAAGGTTTGAGATAAGTCATTAAAATCCGATGAATACTATCCCCCAAAATCATATTTTTTTACTTATTGAAAAGTCGTTTTCTAATCAAAAATTATTTTAGTTGATTGAAATCACAGATGATTTTTTGGATGTAAAATTTGCGATTTGGCAATAAAATTTGCCTTGCTTTCAACGTCAAAACTTCTGACTGAATGTGTTAAGCAAAAGAGGATTATAAGATAAAATTCCTACGATGAAAAGAAGACGTAATTTCTTGGCAAACATAGTGGCAGTATATTAAAATTGTGTAACAAAAAACTCTTCAAAAATGGCTTAATTTTGAAGAGTTTTTACGTAATTAATTTTCAGTATTTTAAATCTTTGAAATAATTTTTTGTTTCTTTGGAAAAGATTTCAGAGCAACCGCCAAAGCTAAGAAAGTCAATATTCCAGCCATGAAAAATGCTGCTCCTGGAAACTGAAAATGGTCTTTTCCATCGGAATAATAAGAGAATAAATTGGAGGCAACCAATGGTCCAATAATGGTTGTTAGACTTTGTAAACTGGTAATTCCACCTTGCAATTCGCCTTGTTCGTTGGGTGCAACTTGCTTGGTAATAAGGCTTTGCAAGGCAGGACCCGCAATTCCTCCCAAACCAAAAGGAATCATAAAGGCGTACATCATCCAGCCTTGGGTGGCGAGTGAAAACAAAATAAAACCAGCCCCATAAAACAACAGACCAATTATTACTGAATTCCTATCCCCAATTTTTGGGTTAATAATTCTGTTTAAACCACCTTGCACAACGGCAACTATTAAACCAACAAATGCCAAAGACCAACCAACTTGATCGGAATTCCAATTGAATTCTTTCATCGTAAAATATGACCACGTACTTGGGTGAGTTTGTCCTGCAATTTGAAGGAAGAATAATGCACCAACTAAACCAATTAAAGCGGGATAACGACCTAAGTTTTTGAGTGAACCGATTGGATTAGCTCTTTTCCAATCAAAATCTCTGCGGTTTTCTTTTGATAAAGATTCGGGCAAGATAAAATATCCATAAAGGGCATTTATTAAGGCTAAACCTGCCGCAAACATAAAAGGAACTCTTGTGCCAAAACTTCCTAAAATTCCTCCGATGGGCGGTCCAATGATGAATCCAAGTCCAAAGGCTGCACCTACCATTCCGAAGTTTTTGGCTCTATTTTCATCGTTTGAAATATCGGCAATGTAGGCGGTTGCAGTCGTGAAACTGGCTCCTGTGATTCCAGCAAGGATTCTACCCACAAAAAGCCATGCCATTGTTGGGGCATAAACCAAAATCATATAATCTAAAAAGAACCCAAAAAGAGAAGCTAAAATAACAGGACGACGACCATATTTATCACTTAATCCACCGATAATTGGTGAGAATACAAATTGCATCACGGCATAAGAAGCCATCAAATATCCAGAAAGTTGCGAGGCTTCGCTAAGTCCTTTTCCAGTTAATTCCAATAAGATTTTGGGAAGAACGGGAATGATAATTCCAATTCCGAGAACGTCAATAACAATGGTGATAAATATGAAGACAATAGCAGGATTACGCTTATTTGACATGAGAAAGGAATAATAAAATGTCCTGCAAGTTAGTCATTTTTGGGGGATTCATGGTTAAATAATCGTCAAAATAGAGTTGAAAATTTGTAGAGTTCGGAACACGATTTAAGGATTTTAGGATTAATATGATTGCCCGTGTTAAACATTTTTAATCAAATTAATCCTAAAATCGTGTTCTGATTATTGAAAGAGTTTATCCTTAAAACTAAATCTTAAATCCAATTTTATCCTTTAAAAAAGCCTTACTAATTTCACCTGATTCCTTGGGAGTGCGGTTTTTGACTGGTACGCCATCCAATTCAACGATTGCCCATTTCTTGAAATTAATCTTTTGTAAATTATCGAAAACAGCCTTTAAATCCACATTTCCTTGTCCTAATTCCACAAATTTGTAGGCTTTTGGGTCTTCGGGTTTATCTGTTAAAGGTGATTGAACATCTTTGATATGCAAGGCATCAATCATGTCTTTGTAGTCCAAGACTGCCTTTGCAGGGTTTCCTCCACCTTGATGATAATGAGCAACATCCAAGAGTAATTTTAAATATTTCGGATTCATTGCTTGGACAATCACATCCACTTCTTCGGGTGTTTCCCCAAATTGAGCCATGTGATTATGATAGGTTGTTTGAATTCCTAAATCGGCCGTTTGCTTACCAATTTCATTCATCACAAAAGTTAATCTTTTGAGTTGTTCAGTGGTTGGATTTTCTCCCTTTTTACGAAGTGAATTCGTTAATTGAATGGAGGTTCCGCCCAAGGCTTTCACAAAACTGGCGTGGGCAACGTGAATATCAATCGTGCTTTGTTCTTTGGCGGGGTCAATCTCCACATTTCCACTCGAAAACATGGGTAAAATCAAATTATTTGCCGTGATTTGGTTTTTCAATTCATTTACTTTTGTCTTGTAAGTATCGTAAGTATTTGCTCGTAATTGTACGCCCTTGAAGCCCAGAGATGCAATATCTTTCATGGCATCTAAATCTTTCCCTCCCCAAGTGATGGCAGAGTAAGCTAATTTCAGATTAGGAGTTTTAGCAAAAATATCCCAAGAAATTAGCGATGCGGAGGTCAATAAACCCGCTTGATATAAGAAATTGCGACGTGATGTTTGGGTCATTTTGTAAAAATTTTTGAATGTTATTTTAGATAAAAGGTCTTGAAGTGGATAAACTACTGAAATATTACACACAAAAAATCCCATAAAGTTTTTGGGACTTTGTGGGATTTTTTTATAAAATAAATAATCTAAATCTTCTCTGTCTTGATATAAAACAACTCCGTAGCAATCTTAAACTCCTGCCCTTCTATTTTCTGAAAAACCTTCGTTTGCCATTCAGCTTTTGGAGAAATCACTTCGTACATCTGCAAGCCATATCCTGCTTTTATGGACATTGAATCTATTGCATCTTTATAACGATAACGGAGTTCAACGGTATTATTATTTTTGGGAATTATCTGATACTGCAAAGTTGGTAAATGCTTCGTTCTCAGATACATATCGAAATATAGCGTAAGGTTTTTACCCGTTTTTTGGTTAAAACATTCGATTATTTGCTCCGTCGAAACGTTTTTAATTTTGAATTTAGTAGCAATTTCTTTCAAGGCTTCAAACCAGATTTTATCATCATTCACAACGTTTCTGATGGTATGCAACATCCACGTTCCTTTATAATAAATATCAGAATCGGGTTGAGGATAATTCACGCCCATCGGTCCAATTAGAGCCTCTACGTTGCGGATTCCAATTTTTTGCTTTTCTAAATACTTGATTGATTTCTCATATCCTTGCGTACATTCCACGTATAATGCCTCCATATACGTGGTGAAAGACTCATGAATCCACATTTCGGCGTGGTCATTGCAACTGACTGAATTCCCAAAATATTCATGCCCCGATTCGTGAATAATGATAAAGTCAAAGCCATATTCATTTGATTTATAATTATTGCCATAAGCCACCGCACTTTGATGTTCCATACCCCAATATGGCGTTTCAACCAAGGCATAACCATCTTTCCAAAAGGGATATTTTCCAAAATATTTCTCATAACAAGCCAACATCGGTTTCACTTGTTGAAAGTGTTTTTTTGCTTTTTCTACATTTGGTTTCAAAACATAATAGTCCAAGTCTAATTTTTCACCGTCTTGGGCGGTGTAAACGTCTTTGAAGTTAGCATAATCGGCAATATTCAAAGTCATGTTATAATTGTTGATCGGGTAACTCACAAACCATTCAAATTCTGTATAAGATACCGATTTCACATCATTAAGTTGCTTATTATCAGATGCTTGCGAGTTATTTTTCAATTCTTTCGTACTTCGTAAATTACCATTTGAAACGCAAGTCAAGCCTTTTGGAACGGCACAAGTTATCCGCACAGAATCAGGTTCGTCAGATAAATGGTCTTTATTCGGAAACCATAAACTTGCTCCAACGCCTTCACACGAAACCACAATCCAATCTTTGCCATTAAGGTCTTTTTTCCAAGTAAAACCACCATCCCAAGGAGGATTTCGAGCAATCTGGGGTTTACCTTGATAATTTATTTTGATTGAATAATTTTTTCCCTTTTCCTGATTATTGGCAAAATTGATGAAAACGGCATTTCCTTCTCTGAAAAACTTTAAAGGCTGTTCATTTTGCAATATGTTGATAATCTGCATATTAGCAAACAAATCGACTTGCATTTTTTTGAAATCGGTTGTTGCTTTGTAATAAATCGTGTTTGAGCCTTCGATGGTCTGGGATGTTGGAATTACTTTCAATTTCAAGTCATAGAAAGTAACATCATAACAAGCTCGAATTGATGATAATGTGCCTCTGAGTGAATCCTGACGAATAAATTGAGTAAAGCTATCGGTACAAAAAAATAAAATAAATAAGGTGATAAGTGAAAAATGTTTCTTAGTCTGTTGAACAATCATGTGAATCGAAATGGTTGATGGAAGATATATTTTTACAAAAAACGTAAATTTTTAGTATTTTAAGGATTATTCTTGAAAACTTGGATTAGCATATTGCTCACTATGAAATATTTTACTGCATTTGTATTCTGTATATTTACTCAAATTATTGTGGCACAAGCTAACTCAAACAAGACATTAGTAATTAACTATTAATTAAATCAAATATTATCCGATAAAATTTACTACAAAAGGTAAGGTTAATAACGAAAAACTTAGGGTTAAATTATCAATTCCAACGGGCGAAGAGTAAACTTTTGAGATTGAAGAAACCAGTAATTTTGCTCCTAAATTAGCCGTTAAACATCCCGAAATTCAAACTTTTACAGGTATTTGGCTAAACAATATAATCTTTTGATTAATAAAACGGGCGTTTGGAGTGATTTGGTAATGTGGAATTGCGGGAGTATGCCACCAATATATTACCAAATATTACTGATACTGTAAAAATAAATACGGGTCATATCGTAACATTAGACGTAAACGCTTCCATAAAATCTTGAATTTGGTTGGGAGGTTACATGTGAATGCAGGGGAGTTTTGGGTTATTAAATTTGAAAATCTATTTTAAAATCTTGCAAAATGATTTTTGCAGGATTTTTTCGTTTTTAAATTTCCGTAAAACCATTTGTAAAAATATGGTGTTAATTTTGAGTAAAGAACATAAAAATCAATTCACTCCTTGAAAAAAGAAGAAAAAAGCGGTCAAATATTTGACGTACAAATACTTAAAAGAATTTATGATTTTCTTAAACCTTATCGTTTACGGTTTTGGGGTTTAGTTACCATCATCATGGTTTCTGCCTGCGTAGTGCCACTGAACCCACTTTTAATAAGATATACGATTGATAATTATATCGTACAAGGTAATTATCCAAAGCTCGCCATGATGCTTTTAATTATGATGGGCGTATTACTTTTGCAAGGTTTTTTGCAATTTGTAAGTGCTTACACCGCAGGTTGGTTAGGGCAAACCGTAATCCGTGATATTCGAGTAACGCTTTATGCTAAAATACTAAAATTACGGTTAAAATTTTTTGACGATACGCCGATTGGTCGCTTGGTTACTCGCACTGTTTCAGATATTGAAACGCTCAATGATGTCTTTTCAGACGGTTTGGCAGCAATTGCAGGAGATATTTTACAGTTAATTATCATCTTTGCCGTCATGTTTTATACCGATTGGCGACTGACTTTAATTACCCTTTCTACGGTTCCGTTCATGGTATTTTCAACGTATATTTTTAAGGAATATATCAAAAAATCTTTCAATGAAGTACGTACAGCAGTAGCAAATCTCAATTCCTTCGTACAGGAACATATTACGGGCATGAACATCGTTCAAATCTTTAACGCTGAAAAGCCTGAGTATGATAAGTTCCTAAAAATCAATGAAGTACACCGTTACGCTAACATTCGTTCCATCAAAGCATATTCCATTTATTATCCCGTAGCGGACGTAATTTTAGCCGCTGGAACGGGTCTAATCGTTTGGTTTGGTTCAAAACAAATTCTGCATAACGATATGACTTTGGGGACACTCACGGCATTCATTATGTTTATGAATTTATTTTTCAGACCAATCCGTTTTCTTGCCGACCGTTTCAATACCTTGCAAATGGGAATCGTCTCTACGGAAAGGATTCTAAAACTCTTAGATTCAGATGATTACGTAGTAAATGATGGAGATGTTAAGGCAAATTTAAAAGGAGATGTAAAATTTGAAAACGTTTGGTTTGCTTATAATGATGAAGAATATGTATTGAAAGATATTTCATTTGAGGTAAAACAAGGCGAAACAATTGCTCTTGTGGGAGCAACTGGAGCAGGAAAATCATCAACGGTTAATCTTTTGAGTCGTTTTTATGACATCAACAAAGGCAAGATTCTGATTGACAATATTGACCTCCAAAAATACGAATTAGACAGTCTCCGCCAACAAATTGGGGTGGTTTTGCAAGATGTATTTTTATTTTCTGATACCATCGAATATAATATCACTTTGGGCGATAAACGCATCACCCGAGAAAAAATAATTGAAGCCGCAAAATTAGTCGGAGCTAATGATTTTATCGAAAGATTACCCAACGGCTACGATTATAACGTGATGGAACGGGGAGCAACTTTATCAGTCGGACAACGCCAATTAATCTCTTTTGTACGAGCATTGGTGCATAATCCGAAGGTAATTGTGTTGGATGAAGCAACCTCATCCGTTGATACTGAGACCGAAGAAATGATACAAAACGCCATTAGTAAATTAATGAAAGGACGAACCGCCATCGTGATTGCTCATAGACTTTCAACGATTCAAAACGCAAACAGAATTTTGGTTTTAGACAAAGGCGAAATCAAGGAATCAGGCACGCACGAGGAGTTATTGGAAAAAGATGGTTGGTATGCCGATTTACACAATATGCAATTTGTTTAGTTTACTCGACCGTCGCACGGTGTTACTTCGAGAGCGGAGATTTTTTACACAAATTACAAATTATGAACAACGAAATTATCAATCAATATGGAAATCAACTCAGAGTTCGTGTGTGTGGAATATGCGTACAGAATGGTAAAATTCTTCTAATTAATCATTCAGGATTAAATGAAAGTAACGAATTTTGGTCGCCGCCAGGAGGAGGTTTACAATTTGGGGAAACGATTAAAGAATGTTTGAAAAGGGAGTTTTTAGAAGAAACAAATACAGCAATTTCTGTTGGTAAGTTCTTAAAAATCAGAGAGTTCTTGAAACCTCCCCTTCATGCGATTGAATTATATTATGAGGTTAAAATAAAATCTGGAATTGTAAAAAAAGGCTTTGACCCTGAAATGGAATTGCAAATTATTAAAGATATTCAGTGGTTGAGCTTTGAGGAGGTTTTGTTTAAAGGTGAGGGCAAATACAACTCTTTTTTAAAAGAGCTGTATTTCAAAAGTTCATAAATCTATCCTTTTTACTTTGTTATAAAACCGCCAACTCAACAGACTTGCAGAGGCAAAAAGTGACAAAGTTAATCCAATCCAAATACCAATGTGTTTCATATCATACTGAAAACCAAGGATATAGCTCATCGGTAAGCCAACTCCCCAGTAGGCAAAAATGGTAATGAGCGTGGGAATATTCACATCCTGCATTCCCCTTAAAATTCCTAAACTTACTGCTTGTACTCCATCAAAAAGTTGGAAGAATCCTCCCCAAATAATTAACTCTGCCGCCAACATAATCACCTGTTCATCTTTGACGTAACTGGCGAATTCAACATTAAAAATTAAAAGGAAAAATGTACAAATACCCATGAAAATAAATCCCAGCACCAAGGCAGTTGTTCCAGCTTTAAAAATCATTGTTCGACTTCGTTCTCCAACGCCCGCACCCACCCGAATTCCACCCGCCGCTGCAATGCCCGTAGCCGCCATATACGTAAGTGAAACGTAGCCAATTGCCACAAGATGTGCCGCCTTGTGTTCAATACTTATCCAACCCATCATCACCACCGCACCATAAAACGCTGCAATCTCCGAAAAGCCCTGAAAACCGCTTGGAAGCCCTATTTTGAGAATATATTTTATTAAATCGTTGACCTTGCCTACTGGTTTTGAGAACTGCAAATACGCTTTAAATGTATCAGTTTTAAAGGTGAAGTAAGCCAACGCCAAAACCATGTAAGTTCTGGAAATTAATGTTGCTACTCCCGCACCGTTCAGTCCCCATTCAGGGAAAAACCAGATGCCATTTATAAAAAAATGATTCAAAATAACATTCATTATTAAAGCAGAAAGCGTGATTTTCATGGATAAATTAGCAAAACCTAATCCATCCGTAAAACTTTTGATTGCGGTGAAAATAAAGGAAGGAATTAGTGAAAGGGTCAAAATCCAAAGGAATTCTTGCGTTTGTTTTTTGATTTCAATCGGTTGTTTTAAGATGTCCATATTGAAACTGATGAAGACAATAACCACAATACAAAAAATACTCATCAAAACTGCCACTAAAATATTAGCTTTTAAAAGGCGGTAACATTCAAAAAAATTATTTTCGGCTTTTGCCTTTGAGACTAACGGAGCAATAATTTGTAAACAAATATATCCTATGATGGCAATGGTAATAATCATTCCGTTGGCATCAGCGGAAGCGGCAAGGGCTTGAACTGCTCCTTTATCCATCCGCCCAACTTGCACCATATCGGCAAAACCCATGAGCATAATTCCTAATTGTCCAGCAATAATTGGAAGGGCTAAATGATAAGTGGCAATTATATCGATTTTATAATTTTCAAAGATTTTTTTCAATGATTTGTTGTTTGATAATTAACATTTTTGCGGTTAATCTTAAGTAGTGATTAGTAAATAGTGATTGGTGATTAGTACTTCAAAAGTCTAAATATCAATTACTTACATGAAATCAAAAGGTCACTTAAATGGTATTGATTACTTACTTAATACACCGTATAAATAATCACAAATTTACCATTTTAAAACAATAAAACCTCTTCAAATCGTACAAAACAGGTATATTTGCTAATTGGGGATTAAATATACTTTAATCAGAAAATATGTTTAAATTAAGTTTCACAAGTTTTTAAACCATTATCACAATGAAAATTTTTAAACTGATTTTAACGATTCTTTTTGGAGGAATTATGATTTTTGCGGGTATCAATCACTTCGTAAAACCCGAAATGTATGCTCCTTTCATACCCAATTTTTTGCCAAATCAATTTGTTAATTATTTGTTTGGACTCTTAGAAATAATCTGTGGCGTTGGCGTTTTTATTCCAATTTTTAGAGGCTGGGCAACCGTGGGTATTTTATTGATGATGCTGATATTTTTACCCTTACATATTTGGGATGTTTTCAGAGAAAAACCCGCCATTGGAAAGCATGAAGTAGCTTTAATTCGTCTACCAATTCAGTTTGTGTTGATTGCTTGGGCGTGGTTTATTAGTAAAAAATGAAAGAAATAATCGAAGAAAAAAGTAGCCTTCATCCACGAAATCCACATCGTTTTCGGTATAATTTCGTGAAATTAATCAGTAGTTGTAGAGAACTGAAACCCTTTGTTTTTATTAATAAATATAATTCCCAAACAATTGATTTTGCGAATCCAGAAGCAGTAAAAATGCTAAATAAAGCCATTCTAAAGCATTTTTATGGTATTTCTTATTGGGATATTCCAGAAAACTATCTTTGTCCGCCCATTCCAGGCAGGGCGGATTATATCCATTACGTTGCGGATTTATTAGCATTATCAAACCAAGGAGTTGTTCCCGAAGGACAAAGTATAAAAGTGCTTGATATTGGTATTGGGGCAAATTGTGTCTACCCAATTATTGGTACTTCAACGTATGGCTGGCAATTTATTGGGTCTGATATTGATCCGATTGCCGTTCAATCCGCAAAAAATATTGTGGAGAAAAACAGTTCCCTCATTGACAAAATTGACGTAAGACCTCAACCAAATTCAGACCTGATTTTTAAAGGAATTATCTTGCCCGATGAAGTTTTTGATGTGTCTATTTGTAATCCGCCTTTTCACGCCTCGCAAGCAGAAGCCACGCATGGAACGCAAAGAAAAATAAAGAATTTGGGAGGTAAATTTACAGCAAAACCAACTCAAAATTTTGGAGGACAAAATGCAGAGTTATGGTGCAAGGGCGGAGAAGAAAAATTTATTACCAACATGATTCAAGAATCTGTTTTAATACCTAATAAGTGTCTTTGGTTTACGAGTTTAGTTGCTAAAAAAGAACATTTACCAAGTATTTACAGTGCTTTAAAATATGCGAAAGTTGCTGATTTTCAGACCATTGATATGGCACAAGGTCATAAAATTAGTAGAATTATTGCTTGGACATTTCGGAGTAAAAAGCAAAGAGAGAATCACTATGAATTAAGAGCAAATATAATTTAAGCCTAATGCGGGGAAATAAGTAATCATCCTTAATTTTCTATTTTTGGTTTTTTTTGTAACATAGACTTTGTCGGGGATGCCTAATCTGTACGATTTACAAACTGAAGTCTGTGTTACGGAATTCCATACAATTTCAAAATGTATTTTTGGTTTATTTAAGGTTGATTTTATGTTTATTAACGGAACAACGTGTGGTCTTTAGCCAAATAAATAGTTTTAATTCCCTTTTATTTTTATCGTTTTCCTCCTCCGTTAATCCTCCGAATCAATTCCTCCGCTACCTTTCTCCCTGTTTCTGCTCCACCGTTCATATATCCCTGTGAATTCTTTGAACAATGTTCTCCTGCAAATAAAATGCTGTTAATTGGTTCACTTTCAACGCCTTCAAAAGCCGTTTGTTGCCCAACCGTCATGCAAGCATAACTGCCCATCGCATGAGGAGAATTTCCCCAGTTGAAAGTCCCTTTTTTACCATTAAATTGGTCTTTCATGGTTGGATAAATTTGATTCAATTTATCTAAGTAACCACCTATTTGACTATCGTTCAGGGTATTACCCATTTTACCTCCAAAGAAAACTGAATATCCTCCCGCCCCTTCATTATTCGTTTGCATTTGGGAACTATCCCAACCATTATGAACCAAATCACTGAGAACATAACCAGAAAAACCTTGCTCACGCCAAATTCTTTTGTTCATGCCTAAGAACA